>CAYIOH010000171.1:1302-7860 GCA_964364975.1 uncultured Bifidobacteriaceae bacterium | reverse complement strand
TCAATCGTCAATCGTCAATCGTCAATTCCCTGACTCGCGTCACCGAAACCCGGGACAAGAAACAGGCCGTGATTGTCATCGGTTACGCCGGCACCACGCTGCACAGCACCGATCGTTACGCGCTGGAACTGCTCCAGGAATCATGCAGCGACCTCGGCTCGCGCCTGTTCCTTCGCATCCGGGAAAAGCTTGGCCTGGCCTACTACGTCGGCGCGCAAAATTTTCCCGGCCTCGCGCCCGGTTACTTCGCGTTCTACGTCGGCACCGAGCCGGAGAAGGCTGACCTGGTCGAGCAGGAATTGCTCAAGGAAGCCGGGTTGCTTCGCGCTGAAGGTGTCACCGCCGAGGAACTCAAGCGTGCCAAAGCCAAAGTCATCGGCCAGAAAAAGATTGCCCGGCAGGACCTCGGCAGCTTCGCCATGACCACCGCACTCGACGAACTTTACGGCCTCGGCTACGCAAACACGGACGCCGAAGACGCAAAGTTCGAAGCGGTGACGCTCGCCCAGGTCAAAGCCGCCGCACAGAAATACCTCAAGCCCGACGCGCTGGTCATTGCCACCGTGAAGCCGGAGAAGCTTTGATTAGCGAGAACAGCCACAGTTCGTCTTTCGTTTTGAATATGACCGTCCGGCAAGTCCAGTCGTGCTATTGAAAACAGCGGCGGTGAACGCGCCGCACTCCAGACGCTCCGCGCAATTCGAGGATGCCCGACGGTCGCGAAGCGTCTGGACTGCGCGTGTCTTTAGCACCGCTTTCCCACGCGGAATGACCGTCCGGCAACTCCAGCCGCGCGAATTTCAGTGAGACGGCAAACGATTCTCCCTCTCCCAGCGGGAGCGTGACAAGTCCAATGCTGTAGAATGCAAACCTTTCGCACCGTCATGCTTCATCGTGCGACTCATGGAAACGGCGAATCAAATCAACCTGCAGCCACTCGACGAGTGCAAAAATCACACCTTTGCGTTCATCCCTATGAAAAGGAAAATGGAGTTTCCGAATGCGAGGCCGTGCAGTGTTATCTGGATGGAAGTGTGGAATGCGTTCGTAGTGACTTCCAAAGCTGCTTGTCTCGCTTGCATCTTCATTCAGGAGGGCGGGATCACCAAAGTCGGGGTGACATTCGTATCTGAAAATCGGCGCTCGTAGTTCCACATCGGTTTCGTCACTGACATGGTAAGCAAATGCAAAGAGATGCGGCGCTGTGTCGAGGTCCCGGAATTGTTCACGAACGTCTAGACGTAGCAGGGCCTTTCGGATCCGAACGGAGTGCCTGAACTGAACAAACACCTCGCCGGATTGTGTCGTGCCATCAAAGGTGGGGATGATCTCAACTTGTCCGGACAAAGTGCTCAAGACGGTTTCCAGTTTTCGCTTTCGCTCTCTCAATTCCAGCGGCAACATAGGTCAAAAGAGAAGTTCACCTGCATCGTCTGAAGCCGTGCCAGATTTCCGCAAACCGATTGTTCGTGATTGAACGTATTCCCCTTGCGCCGCGCTTAAGCCAAGAGCTCCGATAACAAGAGAATCGACCTGATCTTCCATCGCTTGCACTTCTCGACGAGATTCCGAATTGAGAGGGCCGGTCATTTGCGCGAGCCTTGCCCCAAGCTGTTGAGCTAACTGAGAAATCTGGTGCCGAGCAAAAGACTCTTGATCGCAGAGAAATTTCGGGAGTGGAAGACTTTCGATCAGATGTTGCTCCAGTACAAGCCAGCCTCCTCTGCGTAGCGACGACACCTGCCGGAAGTACCATTCTGCAACAACGGAATTGAGGTACGCCATGAGACTCCACCGCTCAAATCTTTCGTCTTCAAGTACCAGCCACGAACCCCCACCTGTGCTTCCGACAATTGCAGTGTTTGGATCGTCTGCGCCTGTAACGATTGGACGCACACTTAGTTCAGCGATAAAGAGCTTACTTTTATCAGATGTCACTGTGGGGAGTCGGGGCTCAATTAGCTCATACCATTGTTTCCCGCGCAAACTCCGGCGGTTCTGCAAATGCTGTTTGTTACTGGAAAGATGATTGGCAGCACGTGGAAACTGACGCTCCATAATTTTCCATGGAAGAAGCTTGCGGCTCTTGCGATCGTATGGAAAAAGCAGACTCGCTGTTGGCCTTGAATGCCATCGCCGGAGTTCTCGATTACGCAAAATTGGGACGGTAATTTCGTTCTCAACGAAGACCGAACTTGTACCCTCTTTCGTTTCGATCAAAAAGACACGGTCAGCACCGGTTTTGACACCTTGTCGAATCTCCACGGCGCGACCGAGGCGCACAGCCTCTCGTTCGACGCTCTCCAATATTTGCTGCTCGGTCGCATTTCGAAAAATCCACGGCCCAGGCGCTGAAGGTTGCGCGGCGTGAAAGACCTCGTGGCCTTGCATGCTCACATCCGAATTCACAGAAAGCTTTGCGAGTTGGGCGTTTGGTGTTGCTGATAAGCGATATACCCTCGCGACCGTCACTTGCGGCTGAGGTACGCCTTGCACTCGCTTTCTAAAGAGCAACAAACAGACGTAAATGCCAACCCCTTGAAAGACGGGCTGGTCCAAAAAATCGATCACCTCCAGGATGTCGGCATTCTCAGCCAGAAACTTTCGAAGTGGAACTGCCGCTTGTGATCTAAGCATCGCATTGGGAAGCACCAAGCCGCACAGTCCACCGGGTTGAACCAACCGTAGCGCCGCTTCCACAAACAACATGTACGAATCCACTCGTTTGCTTGCAGTGTTGAAATTTTTCGCAATTACGTCGGGAGCGTAATTCTCTGCGAGCTTCTCATAATGAATGTATGGCGGGTTGCCGACGATTAGGTCGATGCCATTTGGGAGAAGTGACTTTAGCTCAGCAGTGTCCACTCCTCGCCCGATGAGATCGTATTCGTGGAGATTGAGGTCTGGCAGGGGTTTTGGCGTGCTCTTGCTCAACAGCTTTGCGGTGAGGTTTAGCCGTGCTGCTTCGATCGCGCGTGGATCAATGTCCAAGCCGACGATACGTTTGATCGTTTGGGCATTGAGTTTCCTGGTTTTGGACAGTCGATCAATCGCCGCCCCAAGGAAGGTTCCCGATCCACACGACAAGTCCGCAATGACTGGAGAATTGGAAGGAGACGTCGATTCAAATCGGTCGAGCAGGTTGCTGACGATGTAATCGACGATGAACCTCGGCGTGTAAAAAATTCCGCGCTGTTTGCGAATGTCTTTCAGTTCATAAGTTGGGGCGTCAAGCAAGTACAGAGTTTCTGTCTTCTTCGGTATGCGCACCGGCTTTGCCAGATTGAGCTTGAGATATTCTTCATAAAAACGCCCCAGTATATCGACGCTCATCGCAGCGAAGTCGTAGCGGACGCCCCATTCTGGAAAGCCGTAAAGTTGCCGGACCAGTGATCTGAGCGGAGCGATCTCGAGGCGTTCCAAATCACGCCCGCTCGGGACTTTGTAGCCAATTTCTTCCCGGACGACAGTGAGAATCTTTCTCAAACCCTGCACACACTTGGCATTGCTTGGCTCGCTGATGAGATTCTCAAGCCGTGAATCGATCACGCCGGAATCCTCCATGTACCGAACCAGGAAAAGGGCGTTTATCAACCGATGCACAAGAGGATCGTCCTCCGAAATCGGTTCGCTCAGACTGTCCAAAGCGAGCCTGCGCCATTGGCCCATTCTTTCCACGAGATGCAAATCGATCGGTTGGCGCTTCCGCCGATGCGGAAACGCTGAGTAGAACTCGTCTAGTCGGTTCCGTGCCACTTCGTGCGGCGTGAACAAGTTGAATTTTTGGGCCTCAACCAAGTATTCGTTGTAGTCGACAGAGAAGGCCAAAGCTGATGTGACATCGTGCGGGAAGCTGAACCAGTACGATCCAAATACGCCAAGACGGTCGAAATCTGTCGCTATGACCCACGCTACGTCTTGGTTGTAAGCTCGGTTCAGGGCCCCGTACACCTTTTCGACATTGCGAGGAGATTCAACAACGACATTTATCACGCGGCAGTTATCCACGTCGAGACTGAAACCGTCCTGAGTCGAAGAAGTCGAAAATGTTGCGCGATCACCCCAATCCAGCGCTTTGAACAGCTTATGTACCCAGACCTCACGTTTCGGTTTTCGCTCTTGGCGAAAACTGTCCACGAGTTCGTGGAAGCGGCGGTAAAGGGCGGCTTGCATTCGTTTCCTCCATTGAGAAGCAATTCAAGGGATTCGTCCAGTCGAGAACTAGCTTTCAGAAAGAGCTAATTGCCGCTGACTTTGGTTCGCTCGGTGACTGTCGTCAATTTGAATTGTTTGCTTTTTCCGGCCAATGGTTCGCATATGCACTGTTTTCATGCGCCGATTCTGACCCGGGGGGTCGGACAAATACAGGGTAAGTCATTTTTTTATGAAGAAAAGACCGGTCGGTTTGCGCAATCGGAATTCAGGCGGCTTTACTTGGCATAATCGTGCCCCACTCTACCACGCCAAGTCGGTCAAATGTTGCGGTTGGAGTTGAAGGGCGGGTCAATGTAGCTGAGGTCAACGCAGGCGTCGGGCAATTTCTTGAGTTGTTCCAGATTGTCGCCGCAGTAAATGACGCGCGTGTCCACGAGGGCGGAAGGTTTTTGGCGTGTGGTAGGGACGCGCTGCTGCGCGTCCTGGCCAACCGGCAGGTCGGCCCTACCTTTTTCAGCGGCAGTTTTCTTCGCCATGCGCGGAGATTAACCACCCACCCTGCCGAAAGCAATTGCCGGAAACCAACCTGCCACCATGTCAGCCGGGTTACTCCACGCCGAAGGTGTGACCACGGAAGAACTCAAGCGCGCCAAGGCTAAAGTCATCCGCCAAAAAAAATCTGAAGCCCGACCCGCTGGTCATTGACGTGGTGAAGCCGGAGAAATCGTAAGCCGGCGCTTTCAAATCTCACGCCCGTTTCGCGTAGGGCAGATGCCACGGCTTGCGATATTTCACGCCCACGAGTTTGTCCGCCTCGTGATCGCCAACGATTTTCTCGTTGGCGGCGTCCCACGTAATCTTGTGCCCGGAGCGGAACGCGATGTTGCCAAGGTGCGCCACCGTGGAAACGTGATGACCGAGTCCGAGGTTGAGGACGGGTTGTTTCCGTGATCTCACGCAGTCGAGAAAGTTGCGCACGTGCGCGGGCCGCGCGTCGCCGCTGCTCTTCGCCTTCTGTGGTTCGAGGCCGCCTTTGCGGTGTTCAACCACCAGTTCCCAGCCCGCGTCGTTGAGAAAAATTGTTCCTTCCGTTCCGCTCCATGACACGCCCCACGGTCGCCCATTGAGGCCGACGCCCAGTCCGGCTTTGTGTTCCCACACGAGCATGAAGGTTGGGAATTCGTAAGTGGTCACCTGCGAGTCGGGTGTTTCGGAGTTGTCGTCGAATACGTATTTGCCACCGCTGGAAACAACGGTCCTCGGCCATTCCACGCCTGTGCCCATGAGCATCATGTTGATGAGATGCACACCCCAGTCAGTCATCAACCCGCCGGCGTAATCCCAGAACCAGCGGAATTTGAAATGAAAACGATTCGGATTGAAGGGGCGTTTGGGCGCAGGGCCAAGCCACATATCGTAGTCCACTCCCGGCGGCGGCGGACAATCCGCAGGCTTGCCGATGCTGGGCAGCCAGTCGAGATAAGCCCAGCCGCGCACCATGGCGAGCTTGCCGAGTTTGCCGGACTTCACGAACTCCGCCGCCTCAATGATGTGCTGGCAACTGCGCCATTGCGAACCCATCTGCACTACGCGGTTATGCTGCTGAGCGGCGGTCAGCATCGCGCGGCCTTCGTCAATGGTCTTGGCCAGCGGTTTCTCCACGTAAACATCCTTCCCCGCCTGACACGCCATCACGGTTGGCAACGCGTGCCAATGGTCGGGCGTGGCAATGAGCACCACGTCCACATCCTTGCGGTCGAGCACCCGGCGGAAGTCCTTCACGGTGTCTGGCTTTTTGCGGCCGCGTTTGGCGCAAACTTCCAAGCCCTTGGCAATCTGCGCATCGTCCACGTCGCAAATGACCGCGCACTCGACTTCGGGATTGCCAAAGAAGCAATCCAGGTCACCGCAACCCATGCCGCCCGAACCAATGAGACCGAGGCGAATTTTGTCGTTCGGGCCCGGTTCACCGGCGCGGAGGGAGCGAATGAACGGCCCGGCGACGGCGGTGGCGCTGGCGGCGAGCGCAGAGTTGCGGACAAATTCGCGGCGGGGAATTCGTTTCATAGATACGTTCGGATGACTGACGTTTTCGCGCAAACTTACGGCGTGACATCTGCTAGAAAAAGGATAAAGTTGCTGACCATTGTAACAATGGATACGGGCTTGGATGTCTTAACTTTGCAGCAGGGCGCGTAACGTCCGGCACATTTCGATTTTCGCCTATGATGGATTCCGACGAGCGCGAGATTTACTACTACCTGAAATCGTGGAAGGACCAGTATCTTTCCTCACGCGAGATTTGCCGCCGCGCCGGTGGTAAAAGGCGCTTTCGCCAAGAGGAAGAATGGGCCAAGCCTGTGCTGGCGCGCATGGTGGAAAAGGGCATCCTGGAAACCGACA
>CAYIOH010000171.1:0-1292 GCA_964364975.1 uncultured Bifidobacteriaceae bacterium | reverse complement strand
CGCCGTCATCACGGTCAGCGATACGCGCACGCTCGAAACCGACACCGGCGGGCATTATCGCCTTAAGGCGATTGACAAGCGGAAGGCCCGGAAAGGCAACCGCTGGGTGTCGCCACAGATCGCCCGTGTTCTCAGGGAAAGCGGCAAGGACTTTAGCCACGTGTTAATAGACGATGAGACGATGGACCGGTACTACGAAAGCCTGTAGGCGCGACCGTTCGATCAAGCCGCCTTCCCGCCCAGGTGCCGGACAAACCATTTCGTCGCCAGATCGGCAGCGATCTCCAACGCCCCTTTTTCCTCGAAAAGGTGTGACGCCCCCGGCACCAGTTCCAACGCCTTCTCGCAACGCAACTGCGCGCAAGCTGACTCATTGAGAGGAATCACGGGTGTATCAACAGCGCCAACGATGAGCAGCGTCGGGGCCGTGACGCGAGCCAACGCGGTTTTCGCCAGATCGGGCCGCCCACCGCGTGAGACGACTGCCCCGATGGTCTGGCCAAATTCCGCCGCTGCCACCAACGCCGCCGCCGCACCCGTGCTTGCGCCAAAGTAGCCGACCCGCAAGCCGGCACAGACCGCCTGATTCAGCGCCCATCGCGTCACGGCCACGAGCCGCCCGGACAAAAAGGGAATGTTAAAGCGCAAATGGCGTGTGTGAAATTCCGCCTGCTCTTCTGCCACCGTGAGCAAGTCAAACAGCAGCGTTCCCAGTTTTGCCTCCCGCAGCATTCCCGCAACGAACTGATTTCGTGGACTGTGCCGGCTGCTCCCGCTGCCGTGGGCAAAGATGACCAGACCGGTTGCGCCGGACGGGACAATCAACTCTCCGCCGAGCGTGACCTCGCGGAGCGGGATGCTGACTTTCGTGGAATGCATGTCAAATTGCAGTCAAGACTGCGGGTTGCCCACGCGGGCACTCGCCGAAGCGTGAACTCCAGTTGCTTTCATGCCGTGCGCCAATTCAAATCCACCGCCCGCCCGTGGTCTTTGTGCGTGGGATCAATGCAACGCAGCTCGAGCTTCATACCGTCTTGGCGCGTCGTGGCATGCACCCAGCCCGCCGGGTTGGCCGCCTGAAAGACATAGGCCACCGGCGGCAGGTTTATGAGGTGGATGCCACTTTCGTCCGCCGTCACACTCCACTTGTGCGTGTGGCCAAAAATCCAGGCTTTGACTTGTTTGCACGGTCGGATGACTTCCAACAAACTTTCAGTGTCTTTCAACCCGCTGACACTCTCGCTGTTGCCGGGATTGTGATGGAGCAAGATCAGCGCGGGCTTCTTGCGGTT
>CAYIOH010000170.1:0-7860 GCA_964364975.1 uncultured Bifidobacteriaceae bacterium | reverse complement strand
TTGACTGGCCGTTGGTCACGATGGTCAGGCTGCTGGTCTGCAAATCGTAGCCGCGCAATTCGACTTCGTTAATGCCCGGGGTATTGGGCGTCGTCCCAGCTACTGTTGCATCAATCACTCTATGGAAAGTCCATGGTGGCGTGTTCGTTGGATGCACCAGCCGGACGACATTGGTGTCGTAACTGTTCAACTGCGCACCGCGCCCGTCGGTATGAGCGAGGTAATACATGATTGAGTTGGTGAGCACGGCGTCGTTGGTTACGACGTTGCTCGAATGAGCCAGGCCAAGGACGTGGCCGACTTCATGCGTGAGCACTTCCGTGAACGTGGAGAGAGTTTGCATCGCCGCGTTGGTGTGCTTGAGGATGACATAGCCGTTCAGACCAATGTTGAATTCAGTTCCACCAACCCGGCCGCCTCGTCCCCAATTTGCATTGGTCAGCAGGTGGCCGCTGTGCCAACTGCCGCCGATGCCCAGGACGTTGGGGCCCGTGATGTAATTGTAATTGTCATGGAGCTGAATGCGAAACATGCCATCCTCGGTATCAATGCTATCGGCGTTCGTGCCGAAATCCTGCATTCCCGCGTAGGTGAACTTGAAACTGCTGGCGAGCGACCAGACGGACATGGCATTGCTGACCGCGCTCAACGCCTGTGCCTGCGAGATTCCGGCGGGCAACGACACCGCGTCCACCAGATACGGAATCGGCTCGCCGCGATCTGGCAACACAAAGCGTGCAGGCACATTGAACGCGTCCACCAGCAGGCCGTTGGTGCTGGGGCCGCCGACGTCTCCGGCAGGTTCAAGAAAGACTCCATACGGCGAAACCATCGCGGTCTGATCGGTAACATCCGCTTCCGGAATTTGCCCGAACCTTGTCTTTTGGCGAATCTGTTCGAGCAAATCAGCATGGCCGCGCGCCAGTGCGCCTTTCTTTTCCCGGCGCAATCGCGTAGCGGTGGCTTCCCCTTGCGTGGCAAAGAGAGTGCCATCGCCGCGCCGCGTGACGAAGAGCAACCGTTCTTCGCCAACCCTGAACTGCGGAGACAAACCATCACTCAACCCGACGCCCCCCACGGTGCCGCCGCGATGCACCACGTTGATCACGGGCGGCAAGATGCCCTTGAATCCTTCATCCACCCGAAGCGCGGTGCGGGTGTAGATGATGCCGTCCGCCGCGCTCCTGAACGACTCCACCCGAAGAACCGTTCCGCGAAACACGGCGTCGGAGGCGTGGATCTGTCCATCGAGCGACAACGGCAACACCGACGACGCGCGAGCGCCGAGACTGGCGACTAGCAGAACCAGGACGATCCAGTTGCGGCGAAACGTGCTCAGGATGGCACTTGGATGAATGTCAGTGTTCAAATTGGTTTCGGAGTTTGAAAGGATTATCGCAGCTTTCACACAAAAGGCAAATTGTCCGGATTGATAGTGTTACAATTTGACCTCTCAATCAAATCGTGTGGACGAGAACGGCAGAAAGGATGGCTTGACAGGATTAGGATGGAATGAGATAAAGACAATCGTCGTACAAGACGTTTAATGAATCGAACGAAAGTTCGGGTTATGAAAAAGGTTTTGTGGGTACTTCTTCCTCTCAGTTTCACCATACCCACGGTGGCCCAGGAAGCCGCACCCGCACTGGCGGCGGACGGCCAGTCCTATAACTGTTCGCTGTGAACCCTTGTATGAAGCCCTCATCAACCCCGAAATTTATGAAAATCACAACTCTCAACGGTCTTGTCGTAGCCGGTCTTTTGGCCGTCACAGCACAAACAGCGTTCTGCCAGGGCACATTTTACACGTCGCGCTCGGCGTTCGAGGCCGCGCTAAGTTCAAGCACAACGATCACTTTCGAGGAGCTTCCTCCCACAGACTGGCAAGGCTCCGGTTTACCCAGCGTCACTGCTTCCGGCGTCACATTCACTGGTCCTTGGGCACGCCTGTTTATTACAGATCCAAGTGGCGTACTGTATCCCATTCCTGGTTCGGGCAAATACCTTTGGCAATGGGATGGAGGTTATCCAGTTAGCATTTTACTTCCCGCCGGAGTGACAGCTTTTGGCGCAGATTTTTCTGGAGGCATCGTACCCTCTTCGTCGCTTAACGCCACCCTGACCGTAAATCTGGCCGGTGGCGGGTCATACGCTTACAACTTCTCCGGACCACTCGATTCGTGGACTTTCTTTGGCGTCACCTTCGCGGAGCCGATCGCCAACCTAGTGTATAGGGACGCCGGACCTCCTGATGGAGTAATTGGTGGCCCTCTCCATGAAGAGATGCTCGACAACGTCACATTCGGTGCGATACCGGAGCCAAGCGTGCTCGGTTTGTTCGCTCTCGGCGGCATGTTTCTCGGCTGGCGATTGCGGCGGTGGGGAAAATGAACTGCAACCAATAGCGTGGCAAACGCCACCTATTCCAAAAACCATACCTAAGCAGGTTGGCCTCCCAAGCCCGCCACCAGTTGGTTTCCCAAAGTAAGCTGTTCGCTTCGTGAATGGTGGTCACGTTATTGACCTGCCCTTGTCCCAACTCGGCGCTTGGAACTTCACCGGGGCGATTCTAGGCTGGAATCATGTTTCGTCCCTGCATTGACCTGCACGAAGGCAAAGTGAAACAGATCGTCGGCGGCACGCTCGAAGGCGAGCCGGGCCGTTTGCGCACGAACTTCGTCTCCGACCGGTCGGCTGCCTGGTTCGCCGAACTCTACCGGCGCGATGGCTTGACCGGCGGTCACGTCATCATGCTCGGCCCGGGAAACGAAACCGAAGCCCGCGCGGCGTTGGCGGCCTATCCGGGAGGATTGCAAGTCGGCGGAGGCATCAACGCATCCAACGCCCGCGCATGGCTGGATGCCGGCGCGTCGCACGTCATCGTGACGAGTTGGGTGTTTCGCGACGGGCGGTTGGACTTCGCGCGGCTCGACGAGTTAGTCAACGCCGTCGGCAAGACGCGGCTGGTGCTCGACCTGAGCTGCCGACGGCGCGGGGAAAATTACTTTGTCGTGACCGACCGCTGGCAGAAGTTCACGGAACTGGCGATCTCGGCGGATACTTTGCAGTCGCTGGCCCGCTCCTGCGCCGAATTCCTGATCCACGCGGTGGACGTGGAAGGGTTGTGCCGTGGCATTGATCGCGAATTGGTCGAAAATCTTGGCCGCTGGTCGCCACTGCCGACGACCTATGCGGGCGGCGCGAATTCGATTTCTGATTTGGAGGAAGTCACGCGGCTGGGTCGCGGGAAGATTGACCTCACCATCGGTTCAGCACTGGACATTTTTGGCGGCACTGGCGTGCGATATGCGGAATGTGTGGAGTTCAATCGGCGGGTAGGAACATTCTCCAAGCCCGGTTTCGACGCTGAATGAAGCCTGCGCACCTGATCATCCTGCTCGCCCTGAATGTCTTCTGGTCGGCCACGCTCTCGATTTACAAAGTCCTTGAGCCGCACCTCGAGCCGGGCGGCATCGTGACGCTGCGCTTTGGACTGGGCGGGTTGGCGCTGCTGGCGCTCTGGCCGTGGCTGCCGGGCAGCGCACCGCGCGGACGCGACCTGCTCAAAACCTGCGTCCTCGGCTTGGTCGTGTTCGTGCTCGGTCATCGGTTGCAGGTGCTCGGCAACAAACTCAGCACGGCATCGAACTCTTCCGTCCTGATGGCCATCGCGCCGTTGATCACGTCGGCGGCCGCGGCGATTTTTTTGCGGGAGCACATCGGGACGCGGCGGATTCTCGGCTTCGCGCTGGGCATGACCGGCGTGGCGATGCTCAACGGCGTGTGGCGCGACGACTTCAAGTGGGTGAGCCTGGGCGCGAGCGCGATCTTTGTGTCGTCGTTTGTGTGTGAGACGGCGTTTTCCGTCGCAGGCAAACCAATCATCACGCGCGCCAGTCCACTCAAATTCGTCGCCTTGTCGCTGGCCGCGGCCACGGTGGCCAATCTGCTGCTCGACGGACGCCAGACATTGACCGCCGCCGTTCACCTGCCCGCGCAGGCATGGCTGTGGTTGCTCGTGATTGCGCTGATCTGCACGTCCTTCGGCTACGGGTTTTGGTTTCTGGTGATCCGCGAAGGCGAAGTGAACGTGGCGGTGCTGACAATTTTCCTACAACCGGTTTGCGGCGTGTTGATCGCGAAGGTTTGGTTGGGCGAAGCGCTGCACTGGGGACAGCTTTGGGGCAGCCTGGCGATTGTGCTCGGACTCGTGGTCGGGCTGTCGCGGCAAATCAAGACCTCGGCAAAAATTGAAACGCTGAAGTTGTAAAAAGAGCGAACCGGGCGCGCCACTTTGAAGAAAGTCCTGGAACCTTTGGGAGGTTTGGGCAGAAGATGAGCGTTGCGCGCGCCTGAAGTTCAACCGAACCCGGAGAACGTCACGCCGGAGGAACTCCGCGTGGTGATGGAGGCGGCCCTGAACCTGTGTTCCGACCTCCAGCTCAACGCCCTGTGCTTGAAAGCCGACGGGTTCTTGGACGATATCGCCCGCACGCCAGACGCACTGCTGGATCGCCTCTGCACCGTTCTCAAATCCTGCCCCGCCCAACCAGACAAAACGGCTTCCATCTGCTCCATCAGAAAATAATCGCCAAGAATCACTCCACTGCGATGAATCATGCCCAGTGTCAAGTGGCATCGCTTTGCTTCATTGCACGGCGCAAAGCGTCACGAAATCTAACCGCTCAGAAGGTAACAGGGTTGGAGCAATATCTGCTTTGCTGAAAGCGTCATGAAATTCAACCGCTCAGAAAGTAGCAGGGTTGGAGCAATATCTGCCTTGCTGGTTTGTTTGCTCTCTGCAAACTCTTTGAAGGCGTTGACGGTCGTGTACCATTTCGGTGATGTTTTCTCGGGAGCCAGTCCAGCCTCGACCAGTCAACCGTGGGTGCAAGCGGTCTTTGAAGATGTTTCCCCAGGAACGGTGAGTTTGAGCATATCCAATCCCAATCTGACGGGGAGTGAAAACGTGAAGGGAATGTATTTTAACCTCAACCCTAATCTGAACCCCCTAAACTTGGCTTTCACGCCCAATGGCGGCAGTGGCGGGTTCGTCGCGCCGACAATTTCAACAGGAGTGGATCAGTTCAAAACTGGAGGCGGCAAGTACGACATCCTGTTCGCTTTCAGCGAAGAGTCTCAAGCCAACCGTTTCACATCGGGTGAATCCTTGGTATATCTGATTTCCGGCGTCCCTAATCTGATGGCTTCAGATTTTGCCTGCCTTAGCACACCTGCTGTGGGCCATGGTCCATTCTTTGCGGCAGCTCACGTTCAGCGGATTAATCTCGGCTCCCAGGGCGGGTGGATTGCTGGTGTTCCGGTTCCAGAACCCCGAGCCGGGATGCTTGCTGGCCTTGCGCTGAGTCTGTGGTTTGGCCGTAGCCGCCTTTGGCGGCGCTGCGCCTAGGATTTCCACCGCCGGGCGCGTGAAATAAGGCTGCAAAACGAACTGATAATTTGTGTTGGTGAGCGACTGGAGGATAACGGCTCGCGCTGCAAAAAAACGCTCGCTAAGGCGAGATTGAAATGCGCCGCCGCGACGTCCACGAATCCCAATGTCCGAACCGGTCTTTCGGCAACCGGGCATTCTTGGGATAGATCAGATACACGGCGTTGTTCTTGTAAGCCCAGGCGTCAATCAAGTTTGCGCGCGGGAAAACTTTTCGCACGTTGTCCCGCGTGCCGGGGTCGTTCACGATGACATCGCCGGCTTCGGTGAAGCCGACGCAGACGACGAGGTGGCCGCTCGGTTCACGGCTCTTGCCACGTAGCCGGTTGTAGCAAACAGACAGGCCGACCGGGAAACCACACACTATCCAATCCTCCAGTTCCGCAACGTCGCTCAGACGTGCGGTGCAGGCGCGCATTCCTTTGAACGAACCGGCGTAAGCCGTGTTGAAAACCCAGTTCCCTGTCCCTTCCCATTTGGGGTCGAAAACTCCTTTCACAACTTCCGGCACGTCACGGTCAAGGCACGGCTGCTTCAATTTCCTGCTCCAATATGCGAGCAGCATGGAAACGGTCGCCGGACTGCAAAGCACGTCGCCGTTTTCGTAAGCCATCTGTGAGCGTTCGGGCACATCAATGGTTTTGCCCCACGCGGCGCGATTGGGCGGGAGCGGCGCAGGCGCGACTTTGCTGTTCAGCAGCGAGACGCTGACAAATTTCATCCTGGGCTTGTGCCCGGTGTCTCCGCCGAGCGTAAGACGGAGTTGGAGACACTCGGCAGGTTGCTCGAGCACGAGCGTGTCGGTGTCCACATCGCCGTCTGCGTCTTTTTGGTTCGGAATACTTTCGCGCGGATGCCGGGCCGGGTCGCCGGACCAAAGCCCCATGATATAAAACCTGGTCGTGCGGCCAGGATAAATCGCGCGGACTTCGACTTTCAAATATGCCCCGGCCGGCGTGTCGGCGTTCCACGACGCGATGAGTTCGTCCCAGGAAATCCGCGCGCGGATTTCGGGCGAGGTCAGGACGGTTTCACCCGCAACTAGGCCCGTGGATTTCTTAAAGGTGGAAAAGGATTTGAAAGCGATGAATTGGTTTCCGCGGGCGTCGAAGGGTTCGCTTCTTGAAGTCATGGCAGCAAGGGAAAAGGTTGTTAGCGCGCAGAAGATCGTTGGTCGCAACATTTTCATTGAACTGCGAAATGATACGGGCTTTGGCGCGCGCCTGCCAGTGCAATGCCGCCTTCAGCCCGCTCGTGTCAACGCCAACACCCACGTCAAAATGACCATCGCTGTGAACAAAAACCCGGCGGCTAGATTGACGAGCGGCCTTTGCGCGAGTTTCGGAACCACGGCGAGCACAGCGCCGAGCAGCAGACCCGCGACAAACCCGCCGCCATGCGCCACCACATCCGTTCCCTGACTCAAACCGAGCAGCACGAACAGCATCGTCCCGCCCATGATTCCACCGATGACAAATTTCAGCGCCTTCGGATTTTTCCTGAGCAGCGCAACCGATTGCGCCGCCAGCAAGCCCAGCGCGCCCATCACGACGCCCGACGCGCCGAGGCCACGATGCGGCTCGCCGTAAACCAGCCACGCCGCCAGGTTGCCGCCTGCGCCCGCAAGGTAGGCGGCGAGCAAACCCACGCCTGTCCCGAAGCGGCCCATCGCCAAACCAAGTAGAAAGAGACCGAAGACAGCGTTCATCGCCAGATGCGCGAGGTCGGCGTGAAGCAGCGTTGCCGTGAACAAACGCCACCATTCGCCCCGTGCCAGGGCTGCGCCATCCATCACTCCCACGCTGCGCAAATCCGCGCGCGACTCGCTCGACCAAAAGAAAACAATGGTCAGTAACACCCATGCGGCGCTGCCCCAGTCAAAGAACATACCTGGTTTGAAGATCGGCCTGCGCCACAACCAGCGAAGATTTTCCACCCGGTATTGGCGGATTGCGGCAAGTGATGCCTCGTAGTCCTTCGCCGCGATGACGAGCGACCACCCCATTTCTTCCGTCTGCTCAATGACGTGTTCGATTCCCTGGCTGGCGAGCACGAGACTCCAATCCATCGCCTGACGGCGGGTGCGCGCCGGGATTCGAGCGGTGGGCGGGGTCGCCGTTGGCTGAGAAGCTTCGTCCATTCGGTTGCGCGCCTATTCTACATGTTGGGCAAAACTGTCCAGCAATACATCGCCGCGGAGCGCGGAGTTGGAGTTCAGGCTTTAGCCTGTCCGGCGAGGAACAAACTAAAGTTTGAACTCCAACCCGCGGATAGGGCTATCCGCACTCCGGGGCTGGAACTGATTTTGCTTGTTCTCAATTTAGCGGCATAGTGCCGCAGGCCAATGTCGAATATGAAAATGATTCAACCCAACTGCCGGGTGCAGTTCGCCGCCGAAGACATTGACT
>CAYIOH010000169.1:0-7950 GCA_964364975.1 uncultured Bifidobacteriaceae bacterium | reverse complement strand
CCAACGTCCTCAACGCGACCAGTCCGCGCACCAATCCCATCACCGGCGCGCAGCAGTTCTTCCGGCTCAAGGCAAACTAGCTGGTGCCCGACCGAGTTTATTCTCGCCACTCGCCACTCGCCGCTCGACACTTTGCGCGCATGGCTTTGCCGCCCGATTACCACATGCACACGCCGCTCTGCCGCCACGCCAGCGGCGAGCCGGTGGATTACGCCCGCCGCGCGCTCGAAGTCGGCCTCACTGAAATCGGTTTCTCCGACCACTCGCCCATGCGGCGGGACGACTTCGACGACTGGCGGATGCGCAACGACCAGCTCGATGAATACGTGGAGCAGGTCCGCAAGGCGCAGCGCGATTTCCCGCAACTCGCCATCCGCGTCGCACTCGAAGTGGATTACCTGCCCGGCCACGAGGATTGGATTCGCGACCTCGCCGCGCGGCATCCGTGGGATTATTTCATTGGCTCGGTCCACTACGTCACCGACTCGTGGGCCGTGGACAGTCCCGCCAGACTCCGGGAATGGGCAACCCGCGACGCCTTCGAGGTCTGGTCCGTCTATTTTGAGCGGCTCACGAAGGCGGCGGAAACCGGCTTCTTCGAAATCATCGGCCACGCTGACCTGCCGAAGAAATTCCGCTTCCGTCCCGCGCGAGATTGCACGCCGCTTTACGACCGCTTCCTGAACGCGGCGAAGAAACACGACTGCGCCATCGAACTGAACACCGCCGGCCTGCGCAAAGATTGCAAAGAGATTTATCCCAGCCGTGAAATCCTCCAGATCGCGTTTCAGAAGGGCGTGCCCATCACCTTCGGCTCAGATGCCCACGCGCCAGAGGAAGTCGGGATGAATTTCGCCGATGCCGTCCAACTCGCGCGCGTAGTTGGTTATACGCATTGCTCGCGATTCGCACGACGGCAACGCGAAATGGTGAAACTTTGATACGAACTCAGGAATCTCGGGGAAGCTCCCGAATTTATGGCCAGAGATGACTTCGAAATTCGTAAGTTTTTTTTGCACTAGCCTGTGAACACAGTGATGCCATAGTTACGGAAACGTAATGCGGCAGATGTCCTTTTAGGGAGTTCGCTGTGTGAGGCGCGCCTTGGCTGCTTTAAGCGAAGTTTCTAAAATTTCAAAATTTGTATTGTATTCGCTGTTCGTGCGAAGCTCGGAAAATTCCGCAAAGAGAAATACAACATTCTCATAAATGGCTTTCCCCTTAAAATCACTTGCACCGATTTCGGCAAGTTCATCTTTCATCAGGTTCACACACTTCCCAAATTTATTCGCGTCGGGAATCCTCAAATAATCCTGTGCGGCTTGATAACAACTAACAATCGCAGCCCCATGAGCCTTTTGACTTGCTAAACGCGCGGCCTGTTCAAGAAACAAAGCTCCGTCCGATGCATGATATGCACCTTGAATTCGTAAGTCCAGATAAGGCAGGTTTGTCTCAAGAAGTTTTTTCTCCGCCATTAGAGAATTAATGCTCAAATCGAATTTTTTCTGCTGATCATTCAACGCAGTGTTTATCTGCAATGCGGCGGCTTGCATTTCATTGCTGAAAACCAAAGTCAATTGCTTGGATGCAGTTTCCACTTTCGCATCAATCTGGTCACTGATGAGCCGTAGTTTTTCTTGGTTGCCGATTTCCAATTCTCTCTGAATTGCGGCTTTATCTCTCTCGTAATTGAACTTGTTGTTATACCAACCATAACCAACAAGGAGCGCTGTGATCGTGATCATTACAGTCGCCATTAACCGATAGACTCCGGTTATCCGTTTATCGCTTTCCTGCATTACTTCTAGTTGAGCTTTTAGCACGTCAACTTCAGTTTTAGGTGCTGATTGGGCCTTTAGCTTATCAGCTCCGGTTTCATGCTCTGGTGGTTTGTTGTTCATAGGAATTGGTCGGACTCTAAAGTGAACCGCTGGACACAACCAGTATATTTTGAAACACTCAGCCACCGTGAAACAATCCATCGTGACTTTGGACATGGAGGGAGTGTTGACTCCCGAAATCTGGATCGCCGTCGCCGAGAATCCCGGCATCAGCTAACATTGCCGCGCTAAAGCGGAAGGACGAAGAATCCGCACTATCCCGGACTTGTCTTTCGCCGCATCCCGCTTAAACTTGGGGCATGAAGAACGACGTGCTGTCGGTCCAGATTCGCGGCATTTTACCGGCTAACAGTGGTTGCGCCCTGTTCGTGGGCAACGACGAAAAGGTTTTTGTCATCAACGTCGAGCCGCAGATGGGCGCCATCATCGGCATGTTTCTCCGCGACCAGCCCAAAGAGCGGCCGCTCACGCACGATTTGATTCAGCACATTTTCAAAGGATTCAGCATCTCGGTCGAGCGCGTCGTCATCACCGAGTTAAAGAATTCGACCTACTTCGCACGCCTGGTGTTGCAACAGCAGAACGAAGTGGCCCGCAAGATCGTGGAAATTGACGCCCGGCCCAGCGATTGTCTGGCCCTGGCCGCCGCGCAGAAAAAACCGATTTTTGTCACGCAGGCGCTCTTCGAGCAGGTCGAAGACATGAGCGAGGTGCTGGACAAAATCAACGAAAGCGGCTCCGCGCCTGAGTAAACCCATGCCTGCTTCTGCCGCAAAACCGGCCCCGCCGGCCTCCGCCGGGCCGAAGCTGGCGACCTAGATGCCCCCGGATCCCCACATCAAAACTGTGGCCGCCAGTCACTCCGATGAGACTACGGCCCGGCAAAGGCCGGTGGCGCTCGTATGTGGCGAGGATGAATTCGCCGTCAAGGAACGCGCCAAACATCTCTACCACCAGTGGACGGAAGAACTCGGCGGTATGGACCACGAGCTCGTTGACGCCGCAGTTTCCAACAGCGGTGACGCGCTCAAGGCGATCTCCAAACTGCGCGAAGCCCTGCAAACCCTGCCGTTCTTTGGCAGCGGAAAGGTCGTCTGGCTCAAAGACTGCAACTTCCTCGGCGATGAACGCGCCGCGCAGACCCAGGCCGTCACCGAAACTCTCGCCGAACTCGCGCAGGAGTTGAAGGATTTTTCGTGGAAGAGCGTCCGTCTCCTCGTTAGCGCCGGCAAGGTGGACAAGCGAAAGGTTTTTTTCAAGGCGCTCGACAAGATCGGCACGGTGGAAACTTTCGCCGGATTGTCAGTGGACGACAAGGATTGGGCCGCGCAAGCCGAGGCGTGGGCGCGGCGTGGCCTCAAGGCGCGGACGAAGGAGATTTCCGAGGAAGCGTTGGCCGAGTTGCTGGCGCGCATCGGGCCGAACGCCCGCCAGTTGGATTCGGAGATCGAGAAGCTGACCCTCTACGTCGGCGAACGAAAGCAAATCACCCTGCCGGATGTAGCAGCGGTATGCGCGCGAAACAAGCTGGCGCGCTCCTTTGCGTTGGGCGACGCCCTGGGTGACCGCGATTTGACCAGCTTGTTGCGGCGCTTGGACGAGGAATTGTGGGACATGCAATTCGACAAGGACAAGTCCGAGATCGGCTTGCTCTACGGCCTGATCAGCAAGGTCCGCGTGATGTTACTGCTCAAGGAAATGGTGCGCGAGGGTTGGATCAAGGCCGACGCGGATTATGGGCGCTTCAAGTCGCAACTGGAACGCGTGCCGCCGGGCCAGTTTCCAGCCGACCGGAAGTTCAATCCGCTGGCCATGCACCCGTGGATGCTCCATCGCGCGCTGGGTCAGGCGAAGAATTATTCTTCCGCCGAACTCGTACGCGCGATGGATTTGTTGCTGGCTTGCAATCAGCGATTGGTCTCCCGCAACCTCGACGAGGCGCTGGTGTTGCAGCAGGCGCTGGTGCAAATCGTGGGCGCGGACAAAACGATGCGGCCCCAGCCTGGTCGCGCAGCGGCCATAGCCGTGCCGGGATAAAGATCAAGCGTGTTACTCGAAAAGTGGATTCGACTTCAGCCAAATTATTCGTGCTCGTGGGGAAACGGTTCGCCTGCATCAAGATCACGGGCCGGGTGAATTTCAATTCCAGCATTGATTTCCGGATGCTCGCGGCCCGACTGCAGGCGGCGGGCTTTTTGTACTTCGTCATTGACCTGTCCGAGTGCGTACTCATGGACAGCACGTTTCTGGGAGTGCTGGCGGGCTTCGGCTTGAAAATGCGCCAGAGCGGCGGGGACGCGACCGCCGGGAGAGTGACTTTGTTGAACCCCAGCGCGCGGGTCACGGAATTGCTCGAGAACCTTGGTTTGCTGGAACTCTTCCGGGTCACTCGAGGCGATCTCACGGCGCCCGAAACTCTTGAGGCGTACTCGCCCGACCCAACTCACCCTTCACGCGAGGAGTTGACCCGCGCGTGCCTGGAGGCGCATGAAACGCTGATGGCGATCAATCCCGAAAACGTCTCCCGCTTCAAGGACGTCGCGCTGGTCCTAGCCGAAGATTTGGCGAAGCTCCGCAAGTAAGGTCGTCAACCAGCCGTTGGTCAAATGGCCGGCCTCAGGTCCGTGGCATCGAGGCAATCGCGGACGGCCAGGGCCAGCTTGCGCGGGTGATACGGCTTTTGCACGTACCGCAGGCCGTGGCGCAGCACCCAATCTTTGCCCACCACGTCCGAGCTATAGCCGCTGGTAAAAATCACTTTCAAGCCCGGTCGCTCGGCCCACAATTTTTCGGCCAGTTCGCGCCCGTTAATCTGATCGGGCATCACCACATCCGTCAGCAGCAGAGCAATTTCATCTTTGTGATCGCGCCAGACCTCCAGCGCGCGCACGCCAGATTCCGCCCCCAAGACCCGGTAGCCATGCCCTTTCAGGAGGCTGCACACCAATTCGCGCACGGGCGGCTCGTCTTCCACCACCAGGATCGTCTCGTTGCCCCCACGCACGACGATTTCCGCCGCCGCCTCTTCGTTATCCTCTACTGACTTGTCGGCAGGTGGCAGGTAAACCCGGAACGTTGCACCTCGGCCAAGTTCGCTCTCGACCTCGATCCAGCCCTGATGCTGTTTGACGACGCCGTAAACGGTCGCCAACCCCAAGCCCGTGCCCTTCCCCACCTCCTTGGTCGTGAAAAAAGGCTCGAAAATGCGCCCCAGAATTTCCGGCGGAATGCCGGTGCCGCTGTCAGTGACGGTCAGGCAGACGAACTGGCCCGGATGGGCGTCGGGATGTCGTGACGTGTGCAGTGTCCCGATGTCTTCGACGGAAATGCCGATGTAAAGCTGGCCGCCGCGGGGCATTGCGTCGCGCGCGTTGACCGTGAGATTCAACAGCACTTGCTCCATCATGCCGGCGTCGGCGCGGATCAGCGGCGGTTCGGGCCAGTACCTCATTTCCAGCGCGATGTCCTCGCCGAGGATGCGGCCCAGCATCTTGGTCATGTTGCCGACCACTTCGTTGAGGTCCAGACGCCGCTGCTGCATGACCTGCCGGCGGCTGAACATGAGCAACTGGCGCGTGAGGCTTGCCGCGCGTTCGGCAGCCTGCACGATTTGCTGCGCGGACTTGCCGGCCGCGCCGGGCAGACCGCCGCTACTGAGAAGAAGCGAGGCGTGCCCATGGATGACCGTGAGAATATTGTTGAAATCGTGCGCCACGCCGCCCGCCAGTTGGCCGATGGCATCCATTTTTTGCGAATGGCGCAGTTGGTCTTCGAGCCGCTTCTGCGCCGTCACGTCGCGGAATGAACCCAGCAACATCGGCGGCTGTCCGCGCAGATCGACGAAGGAATTCGTGTGCTCGAGCACGATGACGGTGCCATTGTGCAACGTGAAGCAGCGCTCAATTTGGCGTTCGATGACGCGATCCCGGAAACGTTGCTGATATTTCTTCAGGATGCGTCCGGGCTGTTCGGACTCGGCGTAGATGACCGTGAAGGGGTTGCCTTCCAATTCCGCGCGGCTCATGCCTACCAATTTGCAGAACGCGTCATTGACCGCCACGATGTATCCCTGTTCGTCGGTCAACCGCATGCCGTCCACCGAGTTTTCCCACACCGAACGGAACAGCATTTCGGAACTGCGCAACGCGGCCTCGGTGTGTTTGCGCACGCTGATATCGCGCACGTGGAGCAGGACCGCGGACCGGCCCTGATACTGAATGGACGTGCTGTGAATTTCCACCGGCGTCACCCGTCCATCCGCCGACAGGCTTTCAGCTTCCACACGGGTGATTTCTCCGTCCACGAGTCTCTGGAAATCCATCATCGTTTCACGTCGCCTTTCCTCCGGCACCAAATTGAACCCATTCATCCCGACCAGTTTCTCGCGTCCGACTCCGTGCAACCGGCAGGCCGCCTGGTTCGCGTCCAGCACATTGCCGTCGGTGTCTTCAACAAAGATTGCGTCCGGGGAATTCTCGAACAAATCGCGAAAACGCTGTTCGCTTTCGCGCAAATCCTGTTCGGTGCGCTTGCGCGCGGTGATGTCGCGCGAGTTGACGATGACCGCGCCGATGTCCGGATCGCCCAGGCGACTTTGCCCGACGGCTTCGAGGTTGATCCATGAACCGTTGCGATGCCGGAAGCGGAATTCCACTGTGACCGTTTCTTCCGGGTGCGCGAGGGTGTGTTGAAATGCGCCCAACACGCCCGGCAAATCGTCCGGGTGGCACAGGGCAAAGGCCGATTGCCCGATGAGTTCGGCCGGCTCATAACCCAGCGTGCGCTTCACCGACGAACTGTTGAACTGGAAGACGCCCTCGCCATTCAACAGCGTGACGATGTCCAGGGAGTTGTCGTTCAGCGCGCGGAAATATTTTTCGCGCCGTATCAATTCCGTTTCCGCTTGGCGGCGACGCACTCGCTCTTGTGCCTCCTCCACCGCGCGCCGCACCGCCGGCACGAGACGCTCCGGTGTATGTTTGAGCACATAATCAGTCGCGCCGGCGCGCAGGCTTTCGATGGCGGCCTGCTCGCCGATGGTGCCCGAAACCAGCACGAACGGCGTCTCCGGCGTCTTTACCCGCATGATTTCCAGCGCCTGGATGCCCGTGAACGACGGCAGTGAGTAATCGGCGAGGATGATGTCGAATTTTTCCCGCGCCAGCGCCGCATCAAACTCGGCCCGGGTCGTCGCCAGCACCAGTTCAGCGTCAACCCCTTCCCTGGCAAGCATCTCCCGGATCAATTGGGAATAATCCGGTTCATCCTCCAAGTGCAGGATGCGCAGGCGCTGGTTCATGGCAAAATTGTGCAAACTCGTGATACGAAAACCACACGATAAGCAGCAGCCAAAGTGCCAGCAGGCGAAGTGAATAGACCTGATTTCTCTGGGATTCCCGCGAATTCCGGTCAAGCCTCAAAAGCCGCAACCGCCTTGGGCAGTGTTCGTTGCATTTCCTCCAACCGATAACCAAATCCCGCCCCGCGCACGCTGCGCCAATCCACCGTGCCGCCACGACGACGATACGAACCCGGATGCACGCACTCCTCGACCAACGAAGCCTCCGGGTAAAACTGCATGGCATTCGTTTCCACGCCCATGATCGTGCCGACGTGCGCCGCAAGCAGCACATGCGGGATTTGCGCCAGCATCGGGTTGGTGAGGTCCTGCACCATCAAACTCATCCCATGTGCCCGCGCCCAGCACGCGGTCAGCAACGCGCCGGTCTGGGTCTTGCACGTCTTGAGCGCCACGCCCGACCAGCCGAGTTCGCGGCCAAGCCGCACGAGTTTCCAGTCATGCGCACTCTCATCCAGAAACAGCGGCTTGCGCGACGCCACACTATGCACATCGAGCGCGTGTCGCTCCAAGTCGTACGGAAACGGCTGTTCCACGTAGAGGATCATCGCGAAGGCGCGCGGGTGCTCGTCGCGCAACCGGTCCAAAATCGCGTTCACGTAGGCCGGTTCGCGCACGGCGGGGGCAAACGCGGGGTCGAGCACGCCATCGGCTTCGAGCCGCACGAGCGGGCCGACGGGGACGCCGTCATACTCGCTTTCGTCGTGGTTGGTCAGCACGCTGATTTTCCCGCTCGCTTGGATCGCC
>CAYIOH010000168.1:0-8016 GCA_964364975.1 uncultured Bifidobacteriaceae bacterium | reverse complement strand
AAGGCCCCGCGCGAAAAGCCATCGCTTTCACCAACGCGCATTTCGTGATCGCCGCCCGCTCGCTCGGAACCAACCGCATCGAACCCGCTTCGTTGACCAACCTGACGGCGCTGAATCTACCGGACGGCAGCGGTATCTGGGACGTGCCACCCGGCGAATGGCGCGTGAGCCTCTTCCGCCTCAACGACGGCGATGGGGCCAAGCCGAATTACCTGAACCCGGACACCGTCCGCGATTTCCTCGACAACACCTACGAAGAATACGCCAAACGCTTCGGCGAGCACTTCGGCAAGACGATTCCCGGTTCATTCTTCGACGAAATTGGAAACACGGCAGTCGCATGGGACCCGCTGCTGGCGGAACGCTTCAGGCAGGCCAAAGGCTACGACCTGGCAACCGCTCTGCCGCTCCTTTACTTCGACGGCGGGCCGCGGACGATCAAAGTGCGCTGCGACTACTTCGAGGTGTTCACCCAACTCTTTGAGGACGCCTGGTTCAAGCAAATCTCAGCGTGGTGCGACCGGCATCACTTGCAGTTGACCGGCCACACGCTGGAGTCCTTTCGCAACCTCAGAGACGAGGGCGATTACTTCCGCACCTGGCGCCACGCGCAGATTCCCGGCACCGACAACGAGGATTTTCGCTACACCTTCCCGCGCGTCATCGGCTCGTGGAAACCGAAGCAACTCAGTTCCGTCAGCCACGTCTATGGCAAAGGACGTTCGGCCGTGGAGGCGATGGCCGGGCCCGGCTGGGCCATCACGCTGGACCAGGCCCGCTACGGCGTGAACATGCTTTCCGTTTACGGTGTCAACTTTTTCATCTTCCACCTGTTTCACTACTCGATGGACCGGCCCGCGACGATGGATGACTGGCCCAACTCCTGGTTTTATGAAAACCCGTATTGGAAGTACTTCCGGCACCTCGCCGATTACACGCGCCGGGTTTCCTTCATGGGGCGGCAGGGCGAACACGTGGCGGACGTCGCGATTCTCTACCCGGTCGAAGACGTTTGGAGTCGCGGATTCCAAGTCGGTCCGCCGGTTGAAATCCCCGGCCTCGCCAAGCTGGTGACGCCCGAAATTATCGGCCTCGCCACCCCGGTGGTGCCGGGCCTGGCGACCGCGAACACGCGCAACCGGCCCGCCACTGAACAACTGGTGGACCGCCTGCTGGAGCAACAGATTGATTGCGACCTGGTGGACACGGATAGTCTGCTTCAGGCGGCGCCGGTGCCGGATGGCCGGGTGAAAATCGGGAAGGAATCCTATCGCATCCTGCTGTTGCCGGCAGTGCGCACCGTCTCGCTGGCCGCGTATCGCCGGATTCTGGAATTGTCGCGCGCGGGGTTGAAAGTCATCGCGGTCGGCGTGACGCCGCGCCATTCCGCGGAGAACGGCGCGGAGGATCCGGAAGTCATTCGCCTTTCCAAAGAACTTTTTGGCGACCGGCCAGGGGCCGACGGCGTGGAACTGTTATCCCGCCTGCACAATGAATTGACGCCGGATGTCCGCGTGTTGTCTGGTGAACGCGAAACGCTGCGCTGTGCGCATCGCCGCGTTGGCGAGCGCGAGGTGTACTGGCTGGTCAACTCGGAAAAACGCACAGGCGAGTGGACGATTCAATTTGCCGCGACGGGGTCGGTGGAACGCTGGGACCCGGCGACGGGTGACAGCACCGCTGTGTCCGCCACAACGCAGTCCTCCACCCACACAACGCTGCGCCTCGAACTCAAATCGTGGGAAGGCAGTTACTTCGTGTTCAATCACGGCGCTGGCCCGACGAGCGCCGGCAAAGCCGATCGTCCGAGCGGGAGCGCTTCACTCCCGCCGCTGGCGGTGAAGGGTCCGTGGACCTTTCAACTCGCGCCCACGGAACTGGATTACGTTTGGAAGCCGGACCCCGGTGAAACGAGGGTGGAATTGCCGGTGATGGACCTGCGCATCGAACGCGGCCACCCGCCCGGCAAGGGCAACGAGTCGGACTGGCGGCGGATCAAGATCGTGGACACGTTGAACCCGCGGCACGGCGCAGCGCGTTACCTCTCGGCGTGGGATGCGGCCTGGATCACGCGCTACATCCATCAGGACTTTCAAGGTGACTTGGGCGGACCGGAACTTCATTTCCAAAAAACCTTTGATGTGCCGTTCGAACCGTCCAGCGCCTGGCTCACGCTCGCCGCCGATGAAACATTCGAGTGTTCCATCAACGACACACTGGTTGCCGTGGGAACGAACCATGCCGCGCCGGTGACGCTGGAGACGTTGCCGTTGAAGCGCGGCAAAAACACCATCGCCATCACCGTAAAAGGCGCCGGCTATCTGCTGGCGCAGGGCGCGGTCAACGGCGGGACGGGAAAAACGGTGGCGATCCGCACAGACCAAACGTGGCAGGTGCGGACTCAGGCGACCGACGGACTGCCCGCCTTCGAGTTCACCTTTCCGCCCTTTGGCAAATGGGGCGAATTGTCGCTGCGCGGAAACCCGCAATCGTTGCGAGCGGTGATTTGGTATCGCGCGGTGCTGCCGCCCGGCGCGCGCTCGCTGGAGCGGCTGGACATTCGCGGCGATTGGGAAATCTTTCTGAACCATCGCCCGCTCGTGGTGCCTGCTTCGGGTCCGGTCCCGTTGCCGGAAAAGGTCGCGACGAATTCAGTCATCAGCCTCCGTGTGCGGATTCAGCGCGCGGAAGATGGCTTGCAAGCGCCGCTGGCGTTTCATTGCCAGCCGGCGCGGGCCGAACTGGGCGACTGGCAGGCGCTCGGGCTGGACTGGTATTCGGGACGCGCGGTGTATCGAACGACGTTCGAGCTGCCCGCAGCCTACGCCGGTCGCAAACTGACGCTCGACCTGGGCGAACTTTGTTACACCGGCGAAGTGTGGCTCAACGGCAAATTGGCCGGCAGCCTCGCCTGGCCGCCGTATGAAGTGGACATCACGCGCTTTGCGACCGCCGGGAAAAACGAGTTGGTCGTGGTGGCCGCCAATCTTCTGGCCAACCGGATGCGCTGGGACATTTTCGATTCGGCGATTCCCGGACAGTTCAGCCGCTGGTGGCACGACGGCAGCATTCTGCGGGAAGCGGAGCACCTGCGCTCCGGTTTGCTGGGACCGGTGCGCATCAAGGCAGAAGCACCGCCCGCGACGCGCTGACGTTGGTTTTGCATACAAAGGTTCGGTTGGCCATCATCATACGCCGCTTCAACACCGCTGACGGTCGGGTCACAGCGCCGCCACTAACCCACTGGCGACGAAAGCTGTTGCCTACAAAGCAGACTCGAAGATAATCGGGCCGTGAACCATCTTCCTACATCATCACTTTCCGCGCTGGCGACGGTGCTGGCGGGCTTCGTGGCACTGAGCCAGCCACCGGGCGCCCTAGCCTTGGAAGCGATCCCCGACAAGCTCGTCGTCCTGACCTTCGACGACTCCGTGGCGTCGCATTACTCGGTCGTCCGGCCGCTGCTCAAGCAATACCACTTCTCGGCCACGTTTTTCATCACCGAGGGCTTTACGTTTCCGACGAACAAGACCGACTACATGACCTGGCCGCAGATCGCCGAGTTGCATCAGGACGGCTTTGAAATCGGCAATCACACCCGCGACCACGCCAGCGCGACCCCGAAGAACTTTGACCGGCTGCCCGAGCAAATCGAAGCCATCAACGCCCGGTGCCGGGAGCATGGCATCCCACAGCCGACGAGTTTTGGCTATCCGGGCAACAAGATTGATCCGGGCGCGCTGCCCATCCTCAAGCGGCTCGGCTTCCGGTTTGCCCGGCGGGGCGGAGCACCCGAGTATCCTTACGAAGGCGGGCGCGGCACGGCGTATGAACCGGGGGTGGACCATCCCCTGCTGATCCCCTCGGCCGGTGACGCGCGGCCGAACTGGACGCTGGCGGACTTCCAGCGCGCCGTGCATCAGGCCAAGGATGGAAAAATCGCCGTGCTCCAGTTCCATGGCGTGCCCGACCGCGAACATCCCTGGGTCCACACCCCGCCCGAACGCTTCGCCGAGTACTTGAAATATCTTCACGAGAACGGCTACCGCGTGATCGCCCTGCGCGACCTGGCGAAATATGTGTCGGCGGATTTCGCCCCCGCCGATCCTTTCGCCATCATCCAAAAGCGCCAGGCCGCCCACACGCAATCACTTGGGCCGTAAAGGTGTCTGGCTATCAGCTCCTTTTTAGTTTGCGCTGCCGCAGCCGGCAAAGCCGGTTGATCACGCTGGCCAGATCCCCGTCGGTCGCCCCGCGCGATCTTGCTTGTTTGCACAACTTCCAAAACTCTTGTCCGACGAAAGAACACCGGGTAATGAAAACGACTTCCCCTTTCAGAAAGGGGCGGTTCTGTCTGGCGGAAAATCAAACCCAAGAGCACCTTCGGAAACCAGGCAATAAGTTTCGGATGGCTGAGAAAACGAATGGAAACGGCAGAGAATGCTGTTTACGCTGCGCGCGATGAAAACCTACCAGGAGGCGCAGACATTTGGATCCCTTGATGTGGAAATGCGCGTGCAATGGCTGGAGGCGAAGGGCAACCCGTTAACCCTGATCATGATTGTGTCCAGACTTGCAAACAGACTGGGCGTGCTGGCGTTCAGCTTCGCATTGCTTCTCGCGGCTCAATGTCTGGGCGCCACCCTTTACGTCTCGCCCACCGGCGAAGACGCCAATCCCGGCACGAAGGCCCGGCCCTTTGCCACGTTGGAACGGGCGCGTAATGAGGTTCGCCAGCTCCGGCGATCCGGCCCGCGGCATGAACGCGTCACCGTCTGCGTACGCGGCGGGCGCTACCGGATCACCCGGACATTGCAACTGACGGCGGAGGATTCGGGCACCGAGCAGTTCCCGGTGATCTGGCAGGCGGCATCGCGGGAACAGGTTCGCTGGATCGGGGGCCCGCGCCTGACGGAGTTCAAGCTCGTTTCCGACCCGGCGATACTGAACCGATTGGACCCGGCAGCGCGTGGCAAAGTGTTGCAGGTGGATTTGAAGACGGCGGGTGTGACGGATTGGGGACAGGTTTCCGCGACCGGCGGACGGGAGGCGGAACTGGTGTGCAACCGCCAATATATGACGCTGGCGCGGTATCCCAACCGTGGCGATTGGTTGCGCATCACAGCGATTCCCGAAGGGGGGACGAAATACGAGTATGAAAAAGTCGTGCATTATGGCCGGTTCGCTTACGACGACGAGCGACCGGCCCGTTGGAAAGACACCGGCGACTTGTGGGTCCACGGCTACTGGGTTTGGGACTGGAGCGACCAATACCAGCACGTCCAAAAGCTGGACCTGCAAATGAAGGAGGTCTGGCCGGAACCGCCCCTGCATATTTACGGCTACAAGAAGGGCCAGCGGTTCTATTTCCTGAACGTGCTGGAAGAGCTCGACCAGCCTGGCGAATGGTATCTCGACCGCAAAACGGGCGTGCTTTATTTCTGGCCGCCCTGCGACATCCGGAAGGCGGAGGTCTTTTTCCCGGAACTCCAGCAGCCGATGCTGACTCTCGACAACGCCCAGCACGTCAGTGTGCGCGGGATGATCTTCGAATGTTCCCGTGCCGGGGCGGTGCAGGTCAAGGGCGGCACGCGCAACGAAATCGCCGGGTGCGTGGTTCGCAACGTTGGCGGCACCGCCATCGAGGTTCAAGGTGGCACTTGCCACCGGGTTCGGAGTTGCGACATCTACGAAGTGGGCGCCACGGGGATTGACGTCCAAGGGGGCGACCGCCAGACGCTGGCCCGCGGCGAACACGCGGTCGAGAACTGCGACATCCACCATTTCGCTCGAATTCAGAAAACCTACCAACCTGCGGTGCGACTCAGCGGCGTCGGCAACCGGATTTCGCACTGCGCCATCCACGATGCGCCGCACATGGGAATCGGGTACGCCGGCAACGACCACGTCATCGAGTATTGCGATTTCACGCGCATTGCCCAGGAAACCGGGGACGTCGGCGCCACCTATGCGATGGGCGACTGGACTTTCCTGGGGCACGAGTTCCGCTACAACTATTTTCACGGCATCCACGGCCCGGGCCATCTGGGTTGTTTCACGATCTATCCGGACCTGCCATGCGGTGGAATCCATTTGCACGGAAACGTATTCTACGACGTGGACCAGGTGTTCCACTCGAACAGCGGCCGGGGCATGTTGATCGAGAACAACCTGTTCCTGCGATGCGGCAAGGGCATGAGTTTCCTGCCGTGGAGCGACGCGAAAATGTTTCAGGAGGGCGGACCCTGGCGCATGGTTGAGAATCTCCAGGCGGTCCACTACGACCAGCCGCCTTACCGCACGCGCTACCCCGTGCTCCAGCAACTGGCCGAGGACTTTGGCAAGGGCGTTGAACAACTCATCGAGCGGGAGTTGCCCAAAAACAACTATATCCGTCGGAACGTCAGTTGGGGCTCGCTGTTCCTTCACTTGTTTCCGCCGGCGAACCTCGATCACGTCAAAGTGGAAAGTAATCTCATCACCGATGACGTCGTCTTCCAGGGATCCTTCGACGGTCGCGGCAAGTCCCTGATCTACCGCAATGACGACCCTGCCGTAGCCGCCGAGTTCGGCAAACGCGGGAACATTTTGATCCAGGGCGATCCCGGCTTCGGCGATTTGCGGACGGGGAACTTCCGCCTGAGCGCCGATTCTCCGGCGGCGAAGCTGGGGTTCGAACCGATCCCGTTCAAGAAAATCGGACTGGTGGCGGACGAGTTCCGCAAGGCCCTTCCGGCGGCCGTGTATCCGCCCGTGCTGTTCCCGGCTTCGGGCGTGTTCACCAACACCTTGACGATCCGGATCACGCCAACACCTTCTCCACGGTGGCGGCAGTGTGAGATCCGCTACACGCTGGATGGCAGCGAACCCACCGGCCGGTCGCCGGTCTTCCGCGGACCGCTCGAAATCACTGGCAGCGTCACTGTAAAGGTGGCCGCGTTCGTCTCGACCTGGCGGGAGCGCCGCAGTTCCGAGGTCGTGACCGCCATCTACACCGCCGTCCGATCAGGCCGGGATGGCCGCTGACGCTCAGCGGTTGTTACTGAGAAGATGGCAGCCAATGGCGGAGCAGCTTTCCTGTCGGCGCATGCCCGCCGGCTGTGACATCGGCGACGCTGATGGTGACGCCGTTCGATTGCCGTTGCCAATCCAGTTCCGGTGGCAACACCGGCCCGGTCCACGGCGCCTCCGGTTGCGCGCGCCTCATCACATGAAGACCGGAGTAGTAATCCGAGATCTTCAGATGCTTTTGAATCGTCATCACGATCGCCGGCCCTGTCTGGCCAGGGAAGGGGATGGCGGCCGCGCGCGGATGAAACCAGAGGAACTGGCCATCGTCGTGTTTCATCACCGTCTCCAGTTTCACGGTGAAATCCACCGGGGCCGGTTCGGCGGCAGAGAGCGCGGCCAGCGGAGCCAGCAGCAGGGCGGTGAGGAGGAACTTAAGTTTCATGAAACCCGATCACCTCATAGCTTTTTGAGAATCTCCAGCGCCTTCGTTTCGAAGAGTTTTTGCCATTCAGGCGCCACGAGGCTATCGCAGTCCTCCTGGGCGTAGCCGGTGTTGCCGCGCTGTTGCTCGGTGGGCAGGTAGTAAATGTAGCCGTTGCAATAGCCGGCAACGAAGGTGAATGGTGCCGGCGCGCGCCGCTTGAGATTGAGTCCGATCTCGACGGTCAGTTCGCCAGGGAAGGTGACCATGAAAAAATCGCCGATGCGCACCCCGGCAATCTCGACCTCCAGCGTCGGTTTTCCGGCGGCCTGGTTTTGCGCAAGATGTTGCCTGAGCAACGCGAGGTTTACGTTCAACCGCGTGAGCCGCTCCATGACCTGGATGTTTTCCTGGTACGCGTCGAGGCTCTTGCGGTTTGCGTCATCGAGCTTGGTCAGGTCCTCCCGGCCATGCGATTTGTCGTGCAGATAGCCCTGCGAGTAGAAAGAGGGGAAGTCGGGCGACAGTTTGTGCTGCACGAACAGCGGGAGGAAGGTCTTGAAATTGATGTCGGTCGGTTTGAG
>CAYIOH010000167.1:0-8023 GCA_964364975.1 uncultured Bifidobacteriaceae bacterium | reverse complement strand
GGTGGAACTGGCGGCGCGGCAGGTCTGTGTTCATCTGCGTCCATCTGTGGTTTCCCTGCTTTTCATCTGCCTCGTTCCGGCTTACGGACCATTGAAAAACTCCGAATCGCATCGTAGCCGCCGACGTGAGGCGGCGGAGTCCCCCGGAAATCTGAGAGTCTTGTCCGCCTCGTTACCCCGGCGGCTACTTCTTTAACATAGCCCGACGGGTTTTGGCTTCCGCCTTGCGGCGCGGGGTTGTGTTTCTATAATCCGCTCGTGCTCGATATTAAATTGATTCGTGAGAAGCCAGATTTTGTGCGCCAACGCCTTGCCACGCGCGGGGCAGGGGATGAGAAGCTCATTGACGACATTCTGCTAGCCGACGAGCTAAGGCGCAGGGTGCTCGCCGAAGTCGAGGCGCTCAAGGCCACGCGCAACCGCGTGTCGAAGGAGATCGGCGCGCTGATGGGCCAGAAGAGAATCGCCGAAGCCGAGGCGAAGAAGGCTGAAACAAAGAATCTGGGGGACAAAATCACAGCGCTCGACAGCCAAGCCAGGGAGGCAGAAACGAAGCGTGATGAATTGATGCTGCGCCTGCCGAACCTGCCCCACGAATCCGTGAAGATTGGCAAGAGCGCGGAGGACAACCCCATAGTCCGCGTCCATGGCGAGAAGCCGAATTTCACGTTCAAACCAAAGTCGCACGTGGAGTTATGCGAGAGTTTGAAGCTGGTGGATTTTGAGCGCGGCGCGAAGTTATCGGGCAGCGGGTTCATTCTCTACACGAATTGGGGCGCGAAGCTTGAGCGGGCGTTGATTCAGTTCATGCTCGATTTGCACACCCGGGAACATGGTTACACGGAAGTGTCCCCGCCGTTCGTGGTTGGGCCGCAGTGTCTGGAGGGCGTGGGGCAATTCCCCAAGTTCAAGGATCAGTATTACGGCGCAGTGGAGGGTGATCGCGCCGACGCGATGGGGAAGTTGTATTTGATTCCCACGGCGGAGACGCCGGTGGCGAATATTCATCGCGAAGAAATTCTGGCCGAGAAGCAGTTGCCGATTTATTACTGCGCTTACACGCCGTGTTTCCGCGGTGAGGCAGGCGCGGCGGGCGTGGGGACGCGCGGGATGATACGCGTGCATCAGTTCGACAAGGTGGAGTTGATCAAGATCGTGAAGCCGGAAGAGGGTTACGCCGAACACGAGAAGATGCTGGCGAACGCGGAGCGCGTGCTGCAGTTGCTCGGACTGCATTATCGCGTGGTGCTGCTATGCACGGGCGATTTGGGATTTGCGAGCGCCAAGACGTATGACATCGAAGTCTGGTCGCCGGGGCAGGGGAGTTATCTCGAAGTATCGAGCGTGTCGAATTGCGAGGAATTCCAAGCGCGCCGGATGAATCTGCGTTACAAGACTGTGAGCGGCGAAAACAGGTTCCCGCACGTTCTCAACGGCAGCGGCACGGCTTTGGCACGATTGTTCGTTGCACTGATCGAAACGTATCAGCAGGCGGATGGAAGCGTGACCATCCCGTCGCCGTTGCAACCGTATTTGAAAACGGAGCGCATCACTGCGTGACGAAATCAACCACGAATGAACACCAATTCACACGAATGAAGGTTTCCAAAGTCTTCGTCAGTTGGATTCGTGTCCATTCGTGTCCATTCGTGGTTTCCCCATGAAAATCCTTCTCGCCAGCAGCGAAGTCCATCCCTATTCCAAGACCGGCGGGTTGGCCGACATGATCGGTGCGCTGGGAAAGGCACTCGCACGGGCCGGACATCAAGTGGGCGTGGTCACACCGCTCCATCGCGGCATCAAGAAACGCTTCCCGGAAATTCGCCGTGTGGACTGGAAATTTGACCTGCCCTTGGGTGCGAAACGAATCCAGGCAGAATTATGGTCGCTCAACCCGGCTGAACGGCTGACGATCTACTTCGTTCACCAGGCTGCATACTTTGACCGCGCCTGGTTGTACAACGAGAACGGCGCGGATTACACCGATAACGGTGAGCGATTTATTTTCTTCTCGAAGTGCGTTGCGCACTTGGCGCGCTATCTGCCCTGGCAACCCGAAATTGTGCATGTCAACGATTGGCAGACCGGACTTGTGCCAGCGATGGTTTTGCACCAGGCACGCGGGGGAGGGTGGGGGACTCCACCGTCAGTGTGCCTGACGATTCACAACCTCGCTTATCAGGGTTGGTTTCCGCGCAGCGCCTACGACTTGACCAACCTGCCTCACGATTACTTTCGTGCGGAAGGCGCGGAACATTTCGGACAGTTGAACTGCCTGAAGGCGGGCATCGCATTCGCCGACGCTATCACTACCGTCAGCCCGCGCTACGCCCGCGAAATTACAACCGAAGAGCTTGGCGAGGGCTTGGACTGGCTGCTCCGCAAACGGCAAAGCTGCCTGTTCGGAATTCTCAACGGCGTGGATTACGACGAGTGGAACACCACGCGAAATCCTTTCCTCAAACATGCGTATTCCGCGACTCGACTGGCCGGCAAGAAAGCGAACAAGATGGCGTTGCAAAGGGAAATGAAACTGCCGGTCAAACCGAATACGCCTCTCTTTGGCACGATCACACGGTTGGTCGAGCAGAAAGGGACTAGCATCGAACTCGGCGCCCTGGAGGAAATGCTTAACGCGGACATCCAGTTTGTTTTGTTGGGCAGCGGCGTGGCTAATTACGAGCACGCGTTTCAAAATCTGTCGAAACGATTTTCAGAGAAAGCCGCCGCGCGCATCGGTTACGACCAAGGACTGTCGCACCGCATCGAGGCTGGGTGCGATTTTTACCTCATGCCATCCCGTTTCGAACCTTGCGGTTTGAACCAAATGTACAGTTTGCGCTACGGCACGATTCCTATCGTCCGAACCACAGGCGGGCTCGACGACACTGTCGTTGACGCCTCCACCAATCCAAGGAAAGCCACCGGTATCAAGTTTGCCTCCTATTCCGCGCCCGCGCTGGCCAAAGCCATCCGCAAATCTCTAATCATTTATCAGAACGCCAAGCTGCTTCAGCTCTACCGTCGCAACGGAATGACAGCGGACTTCTCATGGAATCGAACGGTTGCCGAATACGAGAAAGTCTATGCCTCCACGCGAAAAGGGCAAAACGACCCGAAAACACAGTAAACATAACAGACATTGTTCATACTTAATAATTGAGGCCGAAAGGCTGAGGTTGCAGTAGATTCTCATTGCCAACCCTCAACGATGTCCCCAGCCGAACCGATCGGTGATGGGCCAGTAAACGAAGAATGATTTGCCGATCACATTGTTAGCTGGGAATTCACCCCAACCACGGGAGTCGAAACTGTTCAGCGTGTTGTCACCCATGACCATGTAATTGTTCGGTTCAAGGGTGTGAACGGCGGTTTCCTCTGAAAACAACGGTGCCAGCCCGAACCTGCCGAATTGGCGACCAACGGTCTCGTTCACGTGACCGGAGTATTGGCTATCCTGCGGTGGCTTCTTAGGATCAAATGAATAAACGTTCTCGAAATGCGGCGTGGAGGCATCAAGAAGCTTGCCGTTGATGACTAGATGGCGGTCGTTACCGATTTGCACATGGTCACCACCGAGCGCGACAAGCCGCTTGATGTAAAACTGGTCCTGGGGCATCCGCGGGTCTGCAATCCCGGCCGTCTGAAAGACGACGATCTCTCCGCGCTTGGGTTTGCGAAAGTTGTAGCTCAGGCGATCCACGAACAGATGATCGCCGGCTTGCACTTTGAGCTTCACGACTTGTTCGCCCACTCGATAAGTTTGGCCGTGTTCCAAACCGGCGCGTGCCGCCAAGTTTTGCTGCTCGCTGCCGTAATCCGGTGGAAACCAGATGGTCTGCGTCACGCCGCCAATCGTGAGGGTCTGCTTAATGTTGAAAATCAGAAAACGCAATGGATTGCTGATGCGGTCCAGCGTTCCGTCTGCTTTGGCCTTAACGTCCAGGTAGGAAATCCCCTCAAACCATTCGCCGACACGCGCCAGTCCGGTCGGAATCTGCACATTGGCCTGGCTCATCAGATTTTCCGAGGTGACGCCAAAGAGCGTCGGCTGCATTGAACCGGTGGGAATTTTGAACGGTTGCAGGAAGAAGGTTCGGATGCCCATGGCCACCGCGAGCGCGACGAGCAACACTTCGACATTCTCACGCCAGGTCGAGTGCGGATAAGGCTTGAGCCACTTGTTCGCGACGGTTTCGACGTTTTCCATCTGCTTGAGCAATGCGGCCTTGGTCGCGCCACTGCGCACGGCCCCGCGCAACTCGTCCAACGACGCGCTGACAGCTTGCACGGCCTGGGGCGAAAGAAGATCGCGTTGGGCGCACAGAAGCCGGTGGACGTGTTTGCGCACGGCGACCGCCTGCCGCACTGTTTTTGAAATGAACCAGCGTAAAATCATAAATAATCTGTTGAACCACGAATGAACGCCAATGGACACCAATTACCGTCCCCTGCTCTGACCCATTCGTGTCTATTCGTGTTCATTCGTGGTTAGGTCTTAAGCACTTCAATAAACGCTTCCTGCGGAATGTTCACGTTGCCGATGGATTTCATCCGCTTCTTGCCTTCCTTCTGCTTCTCCAGCAACTTCCGTTTGCGCGTGATGTCGCCGCCGTAGCATTTCGCGGTCACATCTTTGCGGAACGCGCTCACGGATTCCGATGCAACAATCTTCCCGCCGATGGCCGCCTGAATCTTCACCAAGTATTGCTGTCTCGGAATCACCTCCTTCAATTTTTCGGCCAGCGCACGTCCCCTGCCCTCCGCCTTCGAGCGATGCACGATGCAGGAAAACGCGTCCATCGGCTCATTGTTCACGAGGATGTCGAGCTTCACCATGTCGCTCTCCTGATAATCAGCGTGCTCGTAATCCATGGAGCCGTAGCCACGCGTGATGCTTTTGATACGATCATGGAAATCAATCAGGATTTCGCCCAGCGGCACGAGGTTGTGCAACATCACGCGCTTCGGGTCGAGCGTCTCTGTGTGATCCAGCGTGCCGCGCTTCTCGGACACCAGCGCCATCATGTCGCCGATGTATTCGTTCGGGCAAATGATGTAAGCGCGCACCATCGGCTCTTCGATCTTCTCGATGTACGTCACGTCCGGCAGGAACGCCGGGTTGTCCACTTCCTTCACCTTCCCGTCCGTCAACGTCACGCGATACACCACGCTCGGATACGTGGCGATGATGTCCATGCCGTATTCGCGCCGCAACCGCTCCTGCACGATCTCCATGTGCAACAACCCCAGAAACCCACAACGAAAACCAAACCCCAACGCCACGCTCGTCTCCGCCTGATACGCGAACGCCGAATCGTTGAGCTGCAACTTGCCCATGGCCACCTTGAGATGCTCGTAATCCGCCGTGTTGATCGGGTAAATCCCGCTGAACACCATCGGATGCACCTCCTTGAACCCCGCCAACATTCCCGACGGATTCCGGGCGTCGGTGATCGTGTCGCCCATCTTCACCTCCGCCGCCGTCTTGATGTTCGCCGTCATGTAGCCCGTCTCGCCCACCTCCAACCGCGCGCGCGCGTAAGGCTTCGGATTGAAACTCCCGACCTCCTTCACCTCATAATTTTTCCCCGAGTGCAACAACTTGATGTTCATTCCCGCCTTCAACTCGCCGTTGAACACCCGCACGTGCGTCACCACGCCCTTGTAGGTGTGGAAATACGAATCAAACGCCAGTGCCTGCAATCCCCCCTGCCCTGCTTGCGTGGCCGAGGCTTCGGAGCGAAGGCCCGTCGGCTTCGGCGGCGGCACGCGCTCGACGATGGCCTCCAGAATTTCGTCAATCCCAATCCCCTCCTTCGCGCTCGCGAGAATTGCCGTCTCCGCCGGAATCGCCAGGATGTCTTCCAATTGCTGCTTCGCCAGCGGCACATCCGCGTGCGGCAGATCAATCTTGTTGATCACCGGGATGATCAGGAGATTCTGCTTCATCGCCAGATGCACGTTGGCGACCGTCTGCGCCTCCACGCCCTGCGCCGCGTCCACGATCAGCACCGCCCCCTCGCACGCGGCCAGACTGCGCGACACCTCGTAAGTGAAATCCACGTGGCCCGGCGTATCAATCAGATTCAACTCGTACGTCTCGCCGTTTCTGGCCTTGTAAAGCATCGTGACCGGATGCGCCTTGATGGTGATACCGCGCTCGCGTTCGAGGTCCATCGAATCGAGCAACTGCGCCTCCATATCGCGCGTGGCGATCGTGCCCGTGCGATGCAACAGCCGGTCCGAAAGCGTCGTCTTCCCATGATCAATATGGGCGATGATGCTGAAATTGCGTATATGTGCCGCGTCCATCCAAACAAAGTCTTAATCTTAATCTCTCTCTCTTACTCTAAATCGGATTGTTAATCCCAAACCCTCGGCCCGTGGGGTCATCCCCGCTACCCCAGGGGCCGAGCGCGGCAGAATAAAGGCAAAGCGCCGGAAGAAAAGAAAATTAGGTGTGACAGAAGGTTTAACCGCAGATGCAATTCCGGTGGGGCGAGGCTACTGACAAACCGCTGAACGCTCCCCTGCCCTTTTCGAACGAACCTCAAGGAATCGCCAACTGACGAAACTCGCCCGGTCGAATGGCGGCAATTGCAGATTGAATGAGCTCCGCAGCCGCTTGAATCCGGCGCAGGTCGTTCGTGGAAAGTTCCAGGATGGGAATCCGGCGACCGGCGAGGTTCTGCTGGTAACGGATGTTTTGATCCGAAGTGATGAAAATGTCGAACTTCCCTTCAGCCCGGCGCAGCAATTCGCCGTTCTTGATACCGCCCCAACCACATTGTTGAGCGGTGGTGCAGGTATGTCCGACGAGAAGTTTGTGCATCGGCCAAGGCACACATTCATCCAACAGAATGTTCATGCAGCGGTCGTGAGCAGCGCGGATTCAGACTTTTCGAGGATGCGGCAGGCCATCTCCCGCGTGACGGAGGGGAAACACTCCAGAAACTCTTCGAGCGTGTAGTTGTTTTCGAGATACTCGAAGAGCGACTTGACCGGGACGCGCGTGCCTTTGAAGACGGGCGTGCCGCCCAGGATTTCCGGGTCAACCGTTACCAGCGCGTCAGATTTCATACGACTGGAAGGTATCACGCTTTAGGCGGTCGTGTAAATGCCCACATCAATTTGAGATTCTTAGTCCCAACGCCGAATGTGATGGAATAAAGGCAAAACGCCGGAAGAAAAGGAAATTAGACGTGACGCGTAAAAGAATCCCGTCATTCCACTTGATCCGATCACACGATCTGATCCATTGATCCTGCTCGTGCCGAAGAAAACCAAACGAAGCCCGCGCCGAGCGCTCTACAAATTACCCCCGCCGAAGCCGCCAGGTAGGGCGCGTCACTCCGCGCGCCTTCGTGGGTGTGCCGACGAGCGGCGGGCGGAGGACTTGCCCGCCTTAGCTTCTTCAACGCAGAGCCTGCCAGCGAATCAGCCTGCCAGCGAATCAGTCGTGACATTATGTGTTCCGATGCTATCTTCCGCGTGCTTACAATCCATGCAGGCATTTTCGCGCATTTCGTTTTTGTGCCGGGTGATTGGCTGTTGTCTTGGCAGCCTGTTCGCGCTCGCCGCCCTGGGCCAAACGAGTTTGGTGATGCCCATCACGCAAAGCTGGCGTTATTCGACGAACAATCTCGACGGTGTGAACTGGCAGGCCGTGGCCTATGCCGAAACCGGATGGTCGAATCCCAGCCCGGCGTTGCTCTACATCGAAGGGGCCGCTTTGCCCGCACCTAAAAACACGCCGTTGCCGGAGCGCAGCGGGGGCGGGCCGATGCTGACGTATTACTTCCGCACCACGTTCAACGTCGCTGATGCCGCACCGGTGATATCACTGACCTTCTCCAACCTCATTGACGACGGCGCAATCTTTTACCTCAACGGCGTGGAGATTCAGCGTGTGGGGATGGACAACACGAACATCATTTACACGAGCCTCGCGTCGCGCACGGTCAGTGACGCGACGACGTTCGACATCTTCTACATTTCAGAGGATCTGCTCACAAACCTG
>CAYIOH010000166.1:0-8059 GCA_964364975.1 uncultured Bifidobacteriaceae bacterium | reverse complement strand
AGCCGGAGCAGGTCAAAGCCTTCCGCGACACCTGGCGCGACGGCATCCACAGCTATCTCACCTACTTGCGCGACCGGCTCACCGTCGCCCGCGATTTGCTTGCCGACTCCGGTTCAATCTTCGTCCAAATCGGCGATGAAAATGTCCATCGCATTCGTGCGCTCATGGATGAAATCTTCGGGGCGCAAAACTGTATTTCTCTCATCACTTACTACACGAGCGGCGGCCGTGCTGCGGCGCAACTGCCGATGACCGCGAACTATCTCCTTTGGTTCGCAAAGAATGTGGAAACGATAAAGTTCCGGCGGCTGTTCCGGGAAAAATCACAAGGTGGATTAGGGTCTGGTGAATTCTCGTGGGTCACTTTCCCAGGTGGCCACAGTCGGAGGCTCACACGTGAGGAGCACGAGCAACCTGACAAGTTTCCGGCAGATGGCGTTCTCTGCATTCCCAGCGACTTGACTTCTTCCCACGAATACATTCGTGACCCCATCGCATATCGAGGAATCGATTACCGTCCAGGAAGTCGGTATTGGTCGACGTCAGTAGCCGGGATGAGTCGCATCGCCCGCGCCGACAGATTCATCGTGCAAGGAAACACGCTTCGATACAAACGTCTGCTTGAAGACTTTCCATTTCGCGAATTCGATAATATTTGGTCGGACACGGCAGCGCGGGGCTTCTTCGACCAAAAGGTTTACGTCGTTCAAACTGGCTCACAGGTGATTCAAAGGTGCTTGTTGATGACCACCGACCCCGGCGACCTCGTGCTTGACCCGACTTGCGGCAGCGGCACGACGGCTTACGTCGCCGAGCAATGGGGACGGCGCTGGATAACGATCGATACTTCCCGCGTGGCGCTCGCGCTCGCCCGTGCCCGCATCATGGGCGCCCGCTACCCGTTCTACTTTCTCGCCGACAGCCGCGATGGACAGTTGAAAGAAGCCGAGGTGGCGCACAAGCTGCCCTCGGAACAGGTCACACACGGCAATATCCGCCACGGCTTTGTCTATGACCGCGTGTCTCGCGTCATCATGAAATCCATCGCCAACAACGCGGAGATTGATGTCATCTGGGAGCAGTCGCAGAAAACGCTCGAACCGTTGCGCGAGCAGTTGAACAAGGCGCTCAAACAGCAATGGGAGGAATGGCAAATCCCGCGCGACCTTTCAGCTTTGGGAGGGACGCGTTCCACCGCGTCCCCATCTTCCTCGAAAGGCAAAGTCAGGGACGACGTGGAAGTCGTCCCTCCCGAAATACAAAAACTCCACGCCGCCTGGTGGGAAGCCCGCATCGCCCGCCAGAAGGCGGTTGATGCCTCTATCGCCGCCAAGGCGGAATTTGAATTCCTTTACGACAAACCATACGCAGACAACTCCAAGGTGCGCGTCGCCGGCCCGTTCACCGTGGAAAGCGTCTCACCCCATCGCGTCCTCACCGTCAACGAGAACGACGACGTGGTAGATGGTTGGAAAATATCCGAGGCCAAGGGCAAGTCCGGTTTCGCCGGCACACCCGATTTCGCGTCCGTGATTCTCGAAAACCTGAAGCTCGCGGGCGTGCAACAGGCGCACAAGGAAGACCGGATCACTTTCACGTCGCTCATTGGCTGGCCCGGCGAATACATTTGCGCCGAGGGCCGCTACCTGGAGGGCAAGGGCGACAACGCGCCACAAAAGCGCGCCGGCATCTTCATCGGCCCGGAGTTCGGCACCGTCTCGCGCCCAGACCTCGTCGCCGCCGCCCGCGAAGCCGCGGACGCGAATTTCGACGTTCTCATCGCTTGCGCCTTCAATTACGACGCCCACTCCGCCGAGTTCGAGAAACTCGGCCGCATCCCGGTCCTAAAGGCCCGGATGAATCCTGACCTGCACATGGCCGACGAGTTGAAAAACACCGGCGCGGGAAATCTTTTCGTTGTCTTCGGCGAGCCGGACATCGAAATCCAGAACGTCGGCAAAGACCAGGTGTGCGTGAAGGTCAAAGGCGTGGACGTGTTCAAACCGCAGACCGGCGAAGTCGTCAGCGCCGGCCCGGAGGGAATCGCCTGCTGGTTCATTGACACGGACTACAACGAAGAAAGCTTCTTCGTCCGCCACGCCTATTTTCTCGGTGCGAACGATCCGTATCAAGCGCTCAAGACCACGCTCAAAGCGGAGATTGATGCTGAAGCCTGGTCCACGTTGCACAGCGACACATCACGCCCGTTCGACAAACCCAAAAGCGGTCGCATCGCCGTCAAAGTCATCAACCATCTTGGCGATGAGGTGATGAAGGTGTTCAAGATTTAACACAAACGAGAATCATGGATCCCATCCCTGATGATCATCCTTACGTTCGCGAGTTCGAGGAACTGGTTTCTGCTTTGCCTGACGCCATTGCCCACGATTTTGCCCGCAGCCTTGAAATATACGAGTCCACCCAGGACGATCCTTTTGCGCGCCGACTGGTTGTGCGCGCTGTCATTTCCTACGTGGAAGGGCAGATGGCAGCAATCCGGGAACAGTTGCTTTTCTTTCACCATTACCTGACCGATCCTGAAAAGGCAGAATTAGTCCCCGAAGCAGCCGCAATGGCGGCAAAGCTTAATCTTCATTTTTCGGTCAAAGATTATTTCACCCTCGCCGGCAAAAGCTTGAAGGAGATTAAGCGCGGCATCACCACGCCGCGTGATGAAAATTTGTGCGTTGAGGAAACGATCAAGTTCCTTTTCCGGCTGCACGGCAGCGTTTACGACCATTCTATCACGCCCACCGAGGAAGCGGATGGCTGGCGCTCTCTCAACGAGGTTAAACAAAAGCGGAATCAGCTAACGCATCCGAAATGCGCCGCCGACCTTGACGTGACACAGGAGCAAGCGCGCATGGCGATCGTCGTCTTTATTTGGATGCGCGGATATTTGAACAGAATCCGCGAAGTCGAAAGCGCCAAGTGGAAAGCCATTTACGAGGAGTTTGTCGGAAAAGATTAGCCACAGGTCCTGCATCGTCGTCCCCCTGCCACCACCAACAGCGCGCTTTGCTGCTGGCTTCCTTGAATCCTGCTGAAAGTCGCAGACTGCCGACGCAGTGACCAGACCGGGAGTTCATCTTACTTCAAGCAGCCCCAACTGATGTTTCACGGCAGAAGCACAGCTCAAATTTGATTGATGCACCCGGACCTGCGGAGTAATCATTTGTGAGGACGTTTGGGTGTGTAGATCATCGCAACCCAAACACGTCATCACTGATGGCTGACTTGATCGCAACAGTTTCGTTGACACCGTGTCGGGCACTGGAGTGGGGGCATGAAAATGAAGCTTGAACCCAGGAACGAACGCGAGCGGAGCAAACGCCAGGCTCCGAGTTCCAGACCCCAAACCTTCAGAGGGCACGGGGCGTCCGCTTCGGTGTGGGGCTTGCGGCTCTTGGGGTCGCTGGTTTTGTTTGCGCTCACGGGCTGGGCCAAAGACCTCAAGCTCGTTACACTCGACCCCGGCCATTTTCACGCGGCATTGTTTCAGCGCGAGATGCTCCCGGGCGTGTCCTCGAAGGTTTACGTTTACGCGCCGCTCGGGCCGGACCTCGCGGCGCACCTCAACCGCGTAGCCAAGTTCAATCTCCGCCGCGATAATCCGACGCATTGGCAACTCAAAGTCCGCACCACTCCGCACCCTCTCGAACGCCTGCTGGCGGAGCGGCGCGGCAACGTCGTCGTCCTCTCCGGCAACAACCGTGGCAAAATAGACCGCATCGAAGCCATTGTGCGCGCCCGCCTGAACGTGCTGGCGGACAAGCCGTGGGTCATCGAGCCGGACGCCCTCCCGAAATTGCAGTTGGCGCTCGACACCGCAGACAAGCGCCGGGTCATCGCCTACGATGCCATGACGGAGCGATTCGAGATTTCGTGCCTGCTTCAACGCGAGCTGGTGAACGACCGGGACGTTTTTGGCGAGCCGCTCAAAGGCACATCCGACGAGCCGGGGGTCCTCCTGGAGAGCTTGCATTACTTGATGAAAGAGGTCGGCGGCGTGCCGAATCTGCGGCCTGTCTGGTTCTTCGACATTCACCAGCAGGGTGAGGGGCTTGCTGACGTCGGCACCCATCTGGTCGAGCGCGCGCAGTGGACGCTTTTCCCCGATGCCGCTATTGACCATCGGTACGACATTGTCGTGTTGCGCGGCGCGCGTTGGCCGACCGTGCTGGAGCGCGCTCAATTTCTGCGAGTCACCGGCGCGGCTGAGTTTCCGGATTTCCTGCGCGAGGTGGTGAAGGGCGACCAACTCGAATATTTCTGCAACAACTCGGTGACCTACACGCTGCGCGGAATACACGTGAAGGTCGGAGTGCGGTGGGAGTTTGAGTCGCCGGCCGGCGGCAAAGACTCAGTGCTAACCGTGTTCCGCGGAAGCAAATCGCGCATCGAGGCGCGTCCGGGTGAGGCCGGGCAATTCCAGCCCGAGTTGTTTGTCATTCCGGCCAGCGAAAATGACAAGGTTGCCGTACGCAACGCCCTGGGACGGAAGATTGATGCTCTACAAAAATCGTTTCCAGGCGTGGCGCTGGAAGAGCAGTCGGGAGGCTTTCACGTTGTCATTCCCGACGCTTTGCGCACAGGTCACGAGGCGCACTTCGCATTGGTCTGCCGTCGGTTTCTCGACTACGTGCGCGACCCGAAATCGCTGCCGGCGTGGGAGAAACCGAACATGCTGGCGAAGTATTTCGTGACGACCAAAGGCATCGAACTCGCCCGCAAAGCCGCTGTTCAACCATCAACCCCATGATGAGGAATCTATGAAACCACTTCGCACCATCACCGCTCTGTTGTTGCCGGGATTATTGCTCGCCGTGTCCGCGCGCGCGCAGTCGTTAACCGTCCCCGATGGCAAGGCCTACAAAGGCAGGAAACTCATCGCGAGAACCTACAACTCCGGCTTTGCCGACGCCCACGATACCTACAACGGCATGGGCGCGGCCAGCGACGGCAGGATTTATTACGTGCTTAGTTCCGAGCGTTACGACATGGGCGCGCAGATGTATTCCTTCGACCCCAAAACGAAAAAGATCACGCACGTCGGCGACATCACCGAAGCCTGTGGCGAAAAAAGCAAGAACACGATTGTGCAAGGCAAGAGCCATGTGAACTTCGTCGAGGCCAACGGCAAGCTCTACTTCTCCACGCATGTCGGCTACTACAGCATTGTGGACGGCATGGAGACAACGGGCATTCCGCCTTCGGGTTGGAAATCCTATCCAGGCGGACACCTCCTGTCGTACGACCTCAAGACCGGCAAATTCGAGGACTTCGGCGTCGCGTCGGGCGGGGAGGGCATTCTGACCACGAGCATGGATACGCGGCGGGGACGGATGTTTGGACTGACGTGGCCCAGCGGGAGTTTTTTCCGTTATGACCTTGCGAAGCAGGATTGGAAACGCTTCGGCAAAATGTGCGCCGAAGGAGAAGCCGGCACCGGCGCGGCGTATCGCACGGTCTGCCGGTCCATCGCCGTGGCGTTGGACGACGGCTCGGCGTATTTCACGACTTCAGAGGGAACGATTTTGCGGTATCGCGCGGACAAGGACGCGGTTGAACCGGTGGCCGGCGAGGACATGAAGAAGGATTACTTCGGCCTTTACGACCCTGCCTCGCCCGGTCACATGGGCTATAATTGGCGGCAGACGTTCTGGCGCGCGGCGGACAAGATGATTTACGGGGTGCATGGCAACTCCGGCTACCTGTTCCGCTTCGACCCCACCGCTGAACGCATTGAGGTGTTGGATCGCATCACGTCCGAGCCGTCGAAACGCACCGGCATGTTTGACCAGTTTAGCTATGGCTATCTCGGTTTCGCGGCCGGCCCTGACCAGGAGATGATTTATTACCTGACGGGCGGGCCGATCTATGTTGATGGCGCTCGCATCGCCGGCAAATCCAAAACCGCGATGGGCGAGGCGAAAGGATTGGAAGACCTGCATCTCATCACGTGGCACATCCCGACGGGGAAATACACCGACCAAGGGGCCATTTTTTACAAGAACAACCAGCGTCCGCTCTACGTCAACTCAATTGCCGTGGGCAGAAATGGAAACGTTTATTTCCTTGGGCGAATCACCGAGAACGGAAAAACGCGCGCCGATCTCGTCGAGGTGCCGGGCATCCGGCATCGCTAACGCAACCTTTCGATAAATCCAAACACCAAACACCTGGAGCACATTTATGAAAAATCACATGAACAATGGTTCGTCGCAGTACTCACGAAGAACATTCTTGAAATCCAGTGGCGTCGCTGTGGCCGGACTGGCCGTGGCCACGCCGACGTTTGCCGCGCCCAAAACCGAGACGCTCGCGGCGTCCGGTGGCGCGAAGACGGTCGTCTTTCCCGAGGCTGAGTTTGCCGCGTTGACCCGCTGGCCGCGCTACGGGGAGGACGAAAAGCGGGCCTTGTGCACCCTGCTCGATAACAACAAGTTTTACGATGAACTGCCCCTGTTCGAGAAGGAGTGGCAGGAGTACACCCAGTCGCCGTTCGTCAAGGCGCACATGAACGGTTCAAGCGCGCTCACGAGCATGTACTTCGCGCTCGATCTGCCGCCCGGCAGCGAGGTCATGGTGCCGTCTTACACGTTTTTCTCCGCGTGCCTGGCGTTGCGGTTCTTCGGGCTGGTGCCCGTCTTCATTGACATTGATCCCAAGACGGCGTGCTTCGACCTCGAGGACGCCAAGCGCAAGCTCACGCCGCAAACACGCGCGGTGGAAGCGATGCACTCCTGGGGGCTGCCTTGCGAGATGGACCGGATTTGCGAGTGGGCGAAGGAGAAGGGCCTGATCGTGCTCGAAGACGCCGCCCACGCGCACGGCGCTTCGATGCAAGGCCGGAAGATGGGCACGTGGGGCGACATGGGCATTTTCAGTTTCCAGACCAGCAAAGTCATGCCGTCGGTTGAGGGCGGCATGGGCATGTACAAGATGCGCGAACACTTCGAGCGCGCCGCAGCGTTCGGGCATTACGAAGACCCTGTGAAGTTCCCGCAGAACAGCCCGGTGCGCGCTTACGAGGGCACGGGCTTCGGCCAGAAATACCGGATGCACCCGCTCGCCGCCGCCCTCGCGCGACAGCAGCTCAAACGCCTCGACAGTCAAAGTGAAGTCACGGCCAGGAACGTCCGTGCCATGAACGACCGCTTGACCCAGTTGGCCGGCATCAGCGAACCGCGATGCCGTCCGGACCAGAACCGCGCCTATTACAACTCCAACATGCTGTTCGTGGATTTCAAGAAACTTGGTTTCTCGCGCGACCAGTTGGTGAAGGCACTGAAGGCCGAGGGGGTGAGCGCCAGCTTCTGGGACTACCCGGAGCAGCACAAGCTGAAGATTTACTCGGAAGCCAAGTGGTGGCATCACCCGCCGAAGATTCCCGACTCCATGCCCGGCAACGCCTACGTGAATGGAAATCACATCATGCTGCCGCTGATCCACGGCGACGCGCCGGAGCTGATCGGGCAATACGTAAAAGCGTTCGAGAAGGTCTGGGCCCATCGGGCGGAAGTTGCGAAGCTTTAAAGCGGCGACGCTGCACGTCTTTGAAAAGTATCAACAACTCATCCATCGTCAGTCCCCCTCATTTATCCGCCATGTGCTCAACGCATTCCGGCAACACACGCGCAGTGCCGTCCAGGCCGCCGCGCAACTCGGCCTCTCGCCCAGCCGCCTTTATGCTCTGTCCACCGCTTACAACACCGCGCGCGCCCGCAAGCAACCACCTCTCTCGACGCCCGGCGCTTCCGGTGGCGATCATGCCACGGCGTGGCCGCAACCCGTCGTCGAACTCCTTATCAAACGGCGGGCCTGCTCGCCACCGTGTCCTTACAGCTTCGCCGCATCCGAAGCCCTGCGCCTTCACGCCTTCAAACTCGATTGCGCCCAGGTTCGCCGTTGGGCACTCGATCACAAGCTCGCCCATGCCGTCCCGCCAAAAACAGTTCTGGCTCCTGTGCGCCGCTGGCAACGCGCTCAAAGCGGCGAACGCTGGCAACTCGACGCCTCGCCCCACCGTTGGTTTCCTCACTCCAAGCGCTCCTTC
>CAYIOH010000165.1:0-8065 GCA_964364975.1 uncultured Bifidobacteriaceae bacterium | reverse complement strand
CGTTCGGGGGGAGGCATTGCCGATCTGCGGCACGCACGGAGTGACGCGCCCTACCAAACAGGCATCGAAACTTCTTTATCACGATGCTGGTGGCGGGGACTGGCAATAGATCGCTCATGGATTTCCTTTCACCTGGTTTCGCGGCATTTGCGGACGGTGTAGCTGGTCAACGCCCGGCGCAGCCACGCCAAACGCTGTGCGGCGATGGCGCGCTCGATGTCGCGGCGCATCTCGTCCATGCCGGGAATCAGCCGGCCCGCAGCGCGCGCGGCGTCCAAGTCGCGCAGGGCTTTCTGGCCGTCTGCCAACAGCGCCGCGGCGATGGCCGCCGGCGGCTTGGGCGTGAAGCCAGTGATGCCGATGTCGCGCGCGACGGCGAACGAGCGCAGTTCATACGGACCGAGCGTGAGTTCCCAACGTCGAGAGGCGCGCAAGTTTTCGCCGGTGGCCAGGTCCTGCAATTTTCCGGGCGAGCGTTCGAAGGAGAGTTCCACGCGCACCGGATAGTAATCGCGGTTGACCAGGTAAAAGTAGCGTTTGCCGTCGTGGACCAGCGTGCGGACCGCGACGGGATCGGTCGTGCCGCCGACGGTTTCAAATTTCTTCCGCGGCAGCGCGCGATAGGCGGCGGCGAAGCGCCGGAGTTCCTCGCTGTGCGCCTTGTCGAGGAACAGGCCGCCGCGCGTGATGCGCAGGGCGTCGAGTTCGGCGACGGCGTGGGCGTAGGGTTCGAGGAAATGCACGCCGCCGGGAAACGCGGGCGTGATGCGCAGTTGCGAGTCCCACCAGAAGCCGTCGGGCGGATAGAGCGAGTTGATGCGGAAGATGCCTTCGGCGGGTTTTCCGTCCATGACCGCCAGGTCTTTCGCCTGCGCATCGTCCGCGTCGGCAGCGAACCACTTGTGCTCGCCCCACGATTCAACCCAGCAGTTGAAGATGAACGCGCCGGGCCGCGCCTGCGCCGAGATCGCGCCGAGCGTCTCCGCGTCGAGGAAGTCGTGGTCGCGATACATGCAGGCGGACTCGATCGGCGTGTTGATCCCATCCGCCGAGTGGGGCGGATGGCCGCCGCGGTCGCGGGGGTTGCCGCAGCCCAGGTCCAGCTCGATGCCGGGTTCGTTTGCGTAGAGCCGGAAGTCCAGACCGCCCTCGCGATAAATCTCCGCCGTGCTCGGGCGGGCGTGGAGTTGGGTCGCCGCGCTCGCCCAGCCGCGCAACTGCGGAATCGTCGTCTCATCCCACAGGGTGAGCGTCACACGCAGGTCCGGGCGTGCCGCCACCACCACGTCGCGGATGCGGCGGATCAGGTCGCGGATTTTCTGGCAGCGCCACGCGATCCAGGCGGGCTGGCAGTAGAAGTTGAGGAACTCGTAGCGTTTGGCGAATCGCTCCGGCGACTTCGCGTCCACGGGCACGGCGATGCCGGTTTCCGTTTGGAAAAGGGCCACCGTGTAGTCGTCGTAACCGGAGTGGAGCGAGGCGAACCACAAGATGGTGGCGTGCCAGAGGTTGAACGAGATGCCCTTGAACGCGGGAAAGCGCGCGTAGCGTTCGGCGATTTCCTTCGCCAGCCCGATGATCGCCTCCTGCACCGTGGGGTGAAGCGGATTGAACATCGGCCCCGCGTGATAAGGGCCGCCGGGCTTTTCACCGTAAGCCCAGCCGGTGGACTTGAGCGTGCCCGCGATCTTCGACGGAAAGTTCCGCACGTTGTATTCCAGCGTCCAGTCTTGTGGACTAGCCTGGACCTGATTGTTCCAAAGCATGTTGTTGAACGTGTCCGCGCCGGATTTGATCGCGTCGAGGTCCACGTTCATCTTCTTCAAGAGACTTCCCAGTCGCAGCAGCGTGAGTGAGCCTTGGAACGCCAAACCCTCACGACCGAAGCGCTCCAGCAGTTGCGCATACCAGTCCGCTGGCTGCGTGGTCCAGCGGACGTATTGTTTGCGGTCGGCGCCGACGATCACGTCGAAGCCATCGGCCGGCTCGCGAGCGGAGGGAAATTGCGGCCCGTGATACCAGGCCATCGGATAGACGAGCAGATTCTGGCCGGAGTGCCGCGCGTAACTGACGAGCCGTTCGATCCATTCTGACCGGTTCATCGCGCCTTCGCTCGCGCCCGTGCCGCACGGGTCTTCGTATTGAATGCCCAGCTCACGGCGCGAGCCATCGCCCGGGTCGCCGGGCACCCGCAGCGGCGGCAGCTCGTCCAGTTCGTAAATCTTGATGCTCGCGACGGCGGCTGGTTCACCCTGGCCCCAGGTCAGAAATGTGATGCTACAATCTTTCCAGCGCGGCCAGAAGACCTGGCGCACCTCAAGCATCTGCCCGCTGACCGGCTGCGCCCAGCCGGTGAATACGCCGGTCGAAAGATCGTAGCAGGTGCCGTCCATGATGCACATGTAGCGGCGCTTGTCGTCGGGATAGCGAATCACCGCGACGTGCGGCCGGCCGACATGCTCAATGGCAAACCGGTAGCCGAACCGCGCGGACGTCTTGCCGCCCGCTTCGCGATAGCGTCCGGCGGAAGTTTCGACGACGCGCGTGGCGTCCTTGGCGAAGAAACTTTCGGGCGGGTAGTCTTTCGTGCAGTCAAAGCTTGCGAGCAGCCGGCGGCGGCTTTCGCCCGCGGCGGTGGCGGGCTGCGGCGATTTGGAAGTGGCGGCCACTCCCGTCGTGAGTGCGGCGCCGGTGGTGGCTGCCATTTGAATCAAGAAGGTGCGTCGTGTCGGCATGAAGCGGATGGTTGGAGAGAAACCGGATGGCTTCAAGTACCGAAGTGGAGCCTGTGTTTCTGCTTCAACGCACAGACGCCAAGACCCAAGGCACAGGGAAAACAGATGACCGTCTCAGCGCCGTAGGCGCGGAATCTTTGTAGTTCACGCAGCTCATTTGATTCAAAGCTCCGTCAGGAGCGGTATATTCCCGATGTCGCTCCTGACGGAGCTTGTGATTTGTTGTACGCGGGTGTTCTACAAAGATGTCGCGCCGCTGGCGCTGGGAAACGGCGGCTACAGCGGCGGTGAACGGGCCGCAGTCCAGACGCTTCGCGAAGTTTGCAGACGCCCGGCAGTCGCGAAGCGTTTGGACTGCGCGTGGCTTTAGCACCGCTTTCCGATGGGACGAAAAGTTCAACGCTACTTGTCTCGCCGCAATCTGATGAAGGTGGAAGGCGCAGGGAAAACTGGAGTGCTGTTTAACACCGTTGCTTGTGTCCGGAAACGAAACGCATACGCTCGGGCAGACCAAATGATCGCCCAATACCAATCAGCCGACGGTACTTCAGAAGTTGCCCAAGACAAAACCATCGGGTTTGCCGATGCGATGAACCGGCGCCTTCCCAGCGGGGCAGGGTGCAGCTTGGGTAAAGGTAGCCGCCTCGCGAGAATTCTGGCCCACGGGCTGGCTGTGGTTGCACTCCTTGCGACTTGGGTGGCCGCGGCAAACCCAGCGGCAGCGGGTTCGGCGGATCGAAACGGAAACGCGGGACAGATTGAATTCATTGACACTGCCGATGAGATCGGAATCGAGAGCGCTGAAATGCGGATCGTGTTCGACCGCCACACCGGCTGCTTGGATTCCTTGCGAAATCAGACGACGCAGGATGATTACCTGAAGGAACACCCAAATCGCGGGAACCCCTTCCGGTTGTATTCAGATTTCATCCGGCCTTTTGAATTGGAAGATGACCCCGCCGACATCGCCGCCACTATCAACGACCCGCGGTTCTGTCGCGTGGTGTCGGCGTCGCGTGTGGAACGCGGCACGGGTCGGGGAATCCGGCTGGTCTCTCGCGATGCCGCCAATCGCTGGGAGACCCGGCTCGAGGTCGTGGCCACAAATGCCAGCAGCGCTGTCTGGACGTTGGAAGTGGTCAATGTCGGGTCCGCGCCGGCAAAGGTCATGGTGGACTTTCCGTTTCTGAACCGGGTTTGGCCGGGAAAAACCCGGCGGAAGAATCTGGCCACGGTGCAGGATCAGGCGGGATACATTGGCCTGGCCCAGGATTACAAGGGCGGCGTTTATGGCAACGGGCATGAATGGTCCATGCAGTGGCATGCCGTGTATGATCCGGATTCGGGCGGCGCCCTCGGGCTGATCATCCAGGACCCGGACGTCCGCAATAAACGTTTCTGGGCCGGCTCGGCGTTGCTGCGGGTGACGTCCTTTCCAGCGCAAGAATTGCAACCGGGACAGAGCCTGGTGTTGCCGCCGGCGTGGATCAAAATCTACCGGGGTGACTGGCGGCCCGTGGCGCGGGAATACCGGAATTGGTTCGCCCAGGCTTTCGCCCCGCCGCCGCTCCCGGAGTGGTTTCGCCATTCCGATGGTTGGACTGGCAAGTGGTTCGGCAAGCGCGGCGGCGCCCTCATGTCGGGCGCGCTGCCGATGGACAGTTTTCGCGATTTGTGGGAGGCCTACTTGCGGGACCCGGTTGACAATCAGGAGTTCGCCTTTCACGACCGCGGCTGCCAGTTTCCGGTGTCCACCAACGCGCAGGGCGTGCTCAGCTATATTCACACAACCGGTGACAACGTGCTCCGCGAAGACTTGGGCGGAGCGCCGGCCCTGCGCGAAGGCATCGCCCGCGTGCATCAGCAGGGATTTCATTTCACGTTTTATGTCGAGGGATACATTGTCCACGAGACGAGCGATCTGGCCAAGGATGGTCGCGCCCGACGCTGGTCCATCATGAACAAAAACGGATCCATCACGGGCAACTACACGGGCCACGGCTTCTACCATATATGTCCGGCGACCGTCGAATGGCAGGATCACCTGGCCGCCCGTTGCGGCCAATTGGTTCGCGAGACCGGCGCCGATGGCGTTCGGCTGGACTCGCTCGGTTTCTATTTCCTGCCGTGTTACAACCCCGCCCATAAACATCCGCATCCATTTGTCTATAACGACGGCATCCGCCAACTTCTGAGCAAGGTGAGCCGGGCTGTGCGGGAGGCAAATCCGAAGGCGGTGATTACGACGGAAGCGCCCGTGGATTTCTACGCGCCTTACACCCAGGGCGGGATCGCGAGTTTCTGCTCGCGCGAAATACCGCTCATGCGCGTGGCCCTGCCCAACTATCGTCCGTTTCTCTATGGCCCGTTGGGTTCCGTGTGGGGATCGTTGAGCGGCCTGGTCGGCGGCCTCGGCAAAGGAGAACGAGTGTGGCGATGCGCGCGGTTTCCGGTGGAAGAAACCTTTCTCGGGGGTGAGGTCGAGGAGCACCCGACCGCAACTCCGCAACGGGTGGTCTGCCGGTTGTTTCGCGGCTCGGACCACTGGGCCTTGGTGGGCGCCCGCGTTGACTCGGACAAGCCGTGGCTGTTCCCGAATGGGCTGGATGATGAGCCGGTCCTCGGCTTGGATGAGCATCCCGGCCCGGTGCAGGTGCGCATTCCGGGGCTGGCATCGCTGGTGGAATCCGCCGTTGAGTTTAATGTCGAGACGCTGAAAGGACAGCCCATCGCGATCGGCCACGCTGGCACGTCTCGCGCCCCGACGATGGAGACGACGACCAACGACCTGCTGTTGACGCTGGATTCGCGCTGGTTTGTGGTCGTTCTGAAAAAGAGTGGTTGCCGTCCCATTGTGACTTTCAACGAACCTCCCGCTGTGCGACCCGGACAGAAACTGCGTTTGGATTTCCAGCTTGTGGCCGCAAGCAACAGTGCCGTGCGCGAGGCGACCGCCACGCTCCGCGCGCCCGGGTTGAACGTGAATCGTGAGGTGCGCATCCCGGGTGAAGTGATCTTGGACATCCCGGCAAATTGTCGCTCCGGCATTTTCCCTGTGATCCTGGATGGCCCTGGTGTCCTTGGCTGTAAGCGATTCGTGGAGGTCACGACTCCGTAACCTGGCGCGGAACCAGACTTGCCTTTTAACGCTGGGCGGGGTAGCCAACTGCAGCACCTGGTCCAGCAGCTTTTGGGGTTGACCGTCCCAAATGACGGATGCTGAATGATTGTGGTGAGCATTCTTCGCGGAAAGCCGTCCAATAGAGCATGAGAAATATCCTGCCTCTGATTCTCCTTCCTCTCGTTCTAACCCTGTTGACTCTCCGCGGGCTGGCGGAGTCCACGCTACCCGAGCCGGGGCCTGAGGCGGGCGGACTTCGGTTGAGGCTCTCGGTCACTCCCAGCCCGCAGGGCGGGAACGAGGGATACGACGTTAAAATCGATTTGATCAGTGTCAGCCGGGAATCAATCCCGTTGCGGGCGAACTGGCCGTGGGCACGGCACGAGTATGGGTTCAAAGAGTATCTGGAAGCGGCGACGAGCATCGAGAGTTACCCGGCGATCGAACCGTGGCTCGGACAGTTCATGTCTGGGCGGGAGGGGGCGATACCAGAACCCGAATACACTCTCAAGACCGGCGAGACCGTGTCGATCAAATGGCACACGACGGGACGCCACTTGAAGAACAAGGTGACCAACCCGCTGGAGGTGCAGAATCCTGAATTCACCGAGAACGGTCTGCACTCGGTCCACGCGAGCCTTGTCATCGCGACGGCTGGGCGCTCGGTGCAGCTTCGCAGCAATGAACAGCTCGTCCCAATTGGTGGCAGTCGCGAGTTGCCGAAGCACACCTACGGCCCGTTGTGGGACGCCAATGAGGAGACGAAGACGGCGATGCTCGGTCTGGGCTCCCGGCACAAGATCATGCCAGGGGATCGGTTCCTCATCCAGTCGGGAACCATCGGGAGGACGTGGACGCTGACGATTACGAAAGTGGAGGCCGACCGTTCCTTCGGCAGCCTTGAGCCGTCGCGAGTGAACCCGACGCCCGCGTTTCCGCTGCGGGGCGCGAACGCGGCGCTCATTCCGAAGAAGTAAACCCTGCCATGAACACAAAACATCATACCTGGCTCCTTCTCTTCGCATTCGTTTGTAGTCCCATGTCTGCGCCATCCGAAGCTCCAGATAGCTGGTCCGAGACGGTCAACGGATTGAGAGCGCGATTGGCACTGGAACGAGACCAGAAGTCGCCGTTTCTGAAGGTGTTCATCGCGCTTCAGAATACTTCCGATGTTGCGGGGATCAGAAAGATTCGCTTTGATCCCCATACCATTGTTTTGCGTGTCACCGATGCGGCAAAGACTCCGCTCGCGAAGGCGAATGACGAATACGATGGAACGTCCCCAACATGGGAGCCGCTTCTCCTGCCATTCGAGGGGACTATCCGCTTCCGCATCAGCTTTCCTGGGTTGGGATATCGCCCCGAGACGGATCGCACGATCATCGACCTCGGTCCATCCATGAGTTGGGTCATCCCAGACGACAAAGAGTATTTCGTTTCTGGAACGCTCACGATTCCGAAGATGGAAGGCGATCATCATCATTCCGACTGGAGCGGGACGCTGACTCTGCCGACCACCAAGATATACGCCAGCGACAACAGCCGGCACGCGGGGGTTGAAACTGCGGCGTTTCCGGGTGGAAATTGGATGGGAACCTTGAACGAATATGCCAAGGTGAAAGGGATTTTGATCTGCCCTGCCGCGCCCGTGCACGAACCCCCGCCCGCCAGCGGCAATGAGCAAGGTTATGCCGACCGCGCATGGGTGCGGTGGACTTCGGACAAACAAACCATGTTCAGCGGCAGCTACGGATACAACGGCTTTCTTTATTCGGACGCGCAATTTTCCGAGCGGGGCGATCCCAAGCAACAGCAGCTTTTCACCCGAGAGTCGGCCATTCAAAAACCGGCGTTGACACCGGTCTTCTTCGACGAGAACTGGGTGGACCTGTGGCCGGAAGAAACCGATCAGCCTTGGCGGAATCTTTACGAGGGACAGCCCTTCAGCGTGTCGCCGAACCAGATGGTGCGTTGCACCATCGCCCGGCATGGCAGTCGCAGCGCTTCCCGCGCCCCTCGCAACGTTGCTCCCGGACAAAAAATGCCGGGCGCAATCAACATGGGGCTGGCCGATGTCGACACCCTGGTGCTGTACACCGAGCTGCGCGGGCCCGGCATGGGCGAGGACTTCTACCGCAGTGCGCAAGAAAAGGGCGTGACCTTCACCAAGGGCCAGGCGAGGGCCGTCGAGTCGTCGGAGCGCGGTGCC
>CAYIOH010000164.1:0-8068 GCA_964364975.1 uncultured Bifidobacteriaceae bacterium | reverse complement strand
CAACATCCCTGCATGTGAATGCCCGGAAGCTTGGGATCGAGATCGGACGGAGTTTCGTTGGCCCAGTCAGGGAAGCCGCAAGCTCCCAGTTGCTGTCCCACCATTCGTCCGGCAAGTTCCACCGCCTTCTGGTAGCGTCTTTCCACTTCCTGCGCCCGGGCCTCGGGGGAAGTCTTCGCGCCGTTCTGGTTAAATCCATCGTCTGCCTTCACCCACAACACGGAAGCCTCCACTCCGCCCTTCCGCTCCGGCGCGGCGGTCGCGATGCCAAACTTTTCGCCCAGATACGTCTCCACCGCGACGCACCGTCCGTCGTTCACAGAGTCGCAAATGATCAGCTCGGCAATGTCACTGCTGAAGTTGAACCCGAAGCCGCGCAAGGCGCCCACCGTGGCCACCGATGCCCCGCCGTAATCAATGGGCTTGCTAGGCGCGCTGCCGATCTCCACGCCGTCAACCCGGATGCTTTTTCTCGTCCGGCTGTAGGTGGCGGTGATGATGTGGTAGCCCGGCGACATTGCTGTCGTCGAGGTCATCGGGTCATAGTTAGCCTGCGTCCCGTCCGTCGTGAAAAAATAGACCTTGAGGTCCGGGTTGACCTGCAAGGTGACGCCTTTCCCCCAGTTGATGGGGTTGTCGTAATTGCAGTAGATGGTCTGCCCCTCGCGAGCGGGAGTGGCTTTCACAACCGCATGGATGCTGAACTCCGGCAGACGCAGGGCGGCGCTGTTGGAGAGCGCAAAATAGTCGTCGCCTTGAAAGCGAATCACCGGCAGCGGTCCCTTGGGCAATTCCCCGAGGGCGCGCTGCACTTCGCCGCGGACCAATCGTAAATGATTGCCAGCGGGGGATTGATCCCGCCACATCACGTCGCCGCGAGGTTCGTTATCCACCTGCTTGATCAGGTTCGCCTTCACCACCTCCAGGTAGCGGGGCCGCAATCGAAAAGTCTGCTCGGTCAATTGGCCGGTGTAGATCTGCTCGGCGCGGTCGTAATAACGGACGAACGATTTCAGGTCGGGATGCAGGCGGCTGGCGGAGCCGAGGGCGCAGGCGGTTTGCACCACGTCGCCGACCGTGCAACCCTCGCAGTCGGCTTTCCGCGGCCAGCCCGTGGCGACCATGAGCCACTCGCCAACCCAGCCGGTCAGGCTGCCCGCATCCGGATTGCGCTCGGAATCATAGAGCCAGTCCAGCGTGCGACTCGCCTGGGTGATGAAGCGCAGCCCCGCCTCGCGCTGGCCGGACTGGATCAACTGCCCGCCCAGATGCGTCAAGCCCGGCAGACAATGCGTGTGCCCGTGCGTATGCCAGCTCGCGCTGCTGGCCTCGGATTTGCCGCCGAAGGAGCCGTCGGGACGAAAGCAGCCGTCGTTGCCGTCGGGGTCTTCGCTGTGGCAAAGGCGATTGGCCAGCGCGACGGCGAAATCGAGGGAACTCTTGTCGTGAAACGACTCATAGTGTTCGGAGAACGCCCAGAGGTTCCAGCCCAAAGCCAGATGCAGCCAGCCGCCGAGCGTCGGGTCCGTGGTCTCGGTGGCCGGCGGTTGACCCGGCACGAACATCCCTTGCTTGTAGGTCGCGACCGGGCCGACGCCGGGTAGCTCGCTCACGGTCGCGTAAGACCGCAACGTCTTCAACGCGCGCTCCGCCCAATCCCGGAACTCCGGTTTCCCGGTGTAGCGGTGCATGAGGATCAGATTCTTCGTATGCTCGCCATGCCCGATGGCGCAACTCCGCGACATGGAATCCGGACTGAACGGAATGCCCGTGACGGGGTCGGTGCAGGAACTGAGATACGCAATGATGCCGGCCTCCGCGGGATCGTTCTGGAACTCGTCGCCCAGCATCGCGTGCAGCAGCGCCAGCGCGTCCACGGCGCGCATGTTGTTGTCCGGTCCATCCACGCTGTGCTGTTTGAGGCTGGGCCAGGGCAGCGCGCGGCAGTCAAAACTCAACCGCAGCATGGGCTTCAACTCCGACGTCATGCCCCACGGAATGCCGCGCTTGCTGATCCAGCCGTGCCACGATTCGCGCGCCAGCTCCACCGGATCCAAGGTCGCCGCGTTCGTCGTAAACAGCGGTGGAAAGCTGGCCCAGCTCGTGGTGGTGATTTGCCGCGGCGCGGCCGGGCGTGCCTTGGCGGCATCGGCTTCGGCAGCGACCGTGGGTCGGGATAACAGGACTAAGAACAAGACTGCAAGGGCGGTGATCTTTTTCATTTCAGCCTAGCGTAGCCTTTCAAACGATTCCTGCTTGGTTCTGAATTTTCACCTGGCTGTCAGTCCGCGCTGCCCGGTCAGATCATGCCCGCGATGTTACGCCATTCACGATGTTGGGCAGCGGTTGACCGTGAACGGCGAGCGCGGCGATGCTGGTCGCCGTTTCACGCAGGCGCTTCACTGCCGCCGGGCTGGCCGAGGCGATGTGCGCCGCAAGAATCACGTTCGGCAGCTTGAGAATCGGATGGTCCGCCGGAATCGGCTCGGGGTCGAACACGTCCAGCGCCGCCGCGCCGAGCTTGCCGCTCTGCAAGGCGGCCACGAGCGCGGTGCTGTCCACGAGGTCGCCGCGTCCGACGTTGATGAAAATGGCGCCGGGTTTCATCTGCGCGAATGTCTCGGTGTTGAACATGCGCCGGGTCTGTGGCGTGGAGGGGCAATGGGGGGTAACGATGTCGCTTTGCGCCAGGAGCGCGTCCAGCGAAGCGGCAGCTTCCGCGCCGGCTTTGGCAATCTCCGCAGCCGGAACGACCGGGTCGAACAGCAGCACGCGGCACTTGAACGCCAGCAACCGGCGCACGACCTCCCGACCAATGCGGCCGAATCCAATCACACCCACGGTCAGCGTCTTGAGGGTCTGCATGGCGGTCAAGGGAACGGGCAGCCCCCACTTTCCTCCGCGCAGATGGAGCGTGTTCGGAACCACCTGTCGCGTGGTGGCCAGAATGAACGCCAGCGTGTGATCGGCGACTTCATCCATGCAGTAATCCGGGACGTTGCAGACCGGGATGTTGCGGCTACGCGCCGCTTCGAGGTCCACATTATCCACGCCGATCCCGTAGCGGACGATGGCCCGCGCCTTCTTCATCGCGCCAATGACATTCGCATTGATCTTGGCGAATTGCGTGATGACGGCATCGGCGTCGGAAACCAGCGCGATCAGTTCGGCCTCCAGTTTGCATTGTTGGCCGATCAGTTCGATGTCCTTCGATTGGAGAAGCTGTTTCTCGATGTCGAGATCCGTGAAGGTCCAGTCGGTAATCACGACTCTGGGTTGGGTGGAGTTCATAATTTGATTGTTTCGATTGAAGATGATGTTAACTCTTTCGCAAAGTGCCGCCTGTTATTTTAACCGAATTGTTCGACGTTTTTTCTGTTTCAAAAGATGCCGTTAAAAGGCAGTGGAAAAAAGAGAAATACAGCCGAAAAAAGCAGGCGATTGGCGCTGACCACTGACGCGTTTTCAGCATTTTGGTTTTGGACCGAGTGTCGTGTCATCGCTCCAACTCGGCTGGGGCAATCGGCTTGCCTTCCCACATCCACACGCCGTTTTCCTTGACCAGGATCCGATGCGCGCTGCCGGGCGCCGGCGGCGCATTGACTTTCGGCAGCCACTTGGCGTGCTCGCGGATCACGCCAGCATACTTAGGGTCGGCGGCGAGATTCGTCCATTCGTTGGGGTCGGCGCGCATGTCGTAAAGTTCCTCCGAGCCGTTGGCGTAGCGGATGTAGCGCCAGCGCTCGGAACGCACGGCGTGGTTGCCGACGTTGTGGGTGGTGATGGCCGGCCACGGGCGCGGTGACTTTGCCTTTTTCAACTGTGGCGCAAGGCTGTGGCCTTCCAATCTGTTTTTCGGCGGCAAGCCGCCGAGTTCGATCAGCGTGGGATAAATGTCGAGCAGCTCGGCGGGTTGAGTGCACTTCGCGGCCTTGGCCACGCCGGGTCCGGCAAAGAGGAGCGGCACATGGGTCGAGCGCTCCCAGAGCGTGGTCTTGCCGGTCATCCCCTTTTCGCCGAGATGCCAGCCGTTGTCCGACCAGAGCACGACGACGGTGTTGCTCGTCGCGCCGATGCCGTCGAGGGCGTCGAGCACACGGCCAATCTGACTGTCCATGAATGTCGTACTGGCGAGATACGCGCGCACGAGCGGACGCCACTGGTTGGCCTGCCTGAGCCACGAAAGTCGTGGCTCGGGCAATTTCCAATGGAGATACCACGCGAACTCCGGCACGTCGTCGCGGTCATGTGCCTTGACCGGCGGCAAAATGATCTGGTCTTCCGGCGGAAAAAGGTCGAACCACTTTTGCGAAGCGAAACAAGGCACGTGCGGCAGACGGAATCCGACCGCGACGAAAAAAGGTTTTTCCTTCGGCAGTGATTTCAACTGATTAACCGCAGCGTCCGCAATTTTCCAGTCGGCCTGGTCGTGGTCATCAGCGGGAAACACGCCCCAGTCCATCACTCTCATTGTGGCTGGCGTCTGGACAAATTTCTCTTTGGGCAGCGGCATCCCCGGTGCCGGGCCCCAAACATTGAACTCGTTCGTGCGAAGCCCCGGCGGAATCGAGCCATCATGAAACACCTTGCCGAAGGTTGCGGTGAAGTAACCGTGGTGACCGAAGTATTGTGGCAGCGTGACGCAGTCCTTCGTCGCGGCGACGTCGCGGATGCCGGGCACCAGGCCGTAGATGCCGGTGGTGGAGGGACGCAGTCCGGTGAGCAGGCTGCTGCGCGACGGGTTGCACAGCGGAGACTGCACGTGAGCATTGCTGAACAACGTGCCGCGCGCGGCCAACCGGTCCATGTTCGGGGTGCGCGCCTGCGGATGGCCGCCGAGACAGCCGACCCAGTCGTTCAAGTCGTCAATGGCAATGAACAGGACGTTGGGCGGCGTGGGCGTGTTTTCAGCGCGGGCCGTGAGCGACGCGCAGGCGAGCGTCACCACCAACGTGATGGACACACCTGGCGGGACGCGGCGTAACCAACTCGAACTGCTCATCACGTTGCAGTGTTGCGCTCGCAGGGTGGAAATGCGAGCACGAAACGCGCGCAGGTGACTTCGTAGGTGCGTCCGGGAACGCGCATCGTCAACTGATTTACGCGTGGACTGGTTGGGTAGGGCGCGTCAGTCCCGTGCGCGCCGCTCCGACGACACAAAACCGGCGCGCACGGGAGTGACGCGCCCTACCTGGCGTGGTCATTCCTTCTCGCGCGGCAGCGTGGTGATGAACTTTCTCCACAGTTCCATTTCGACGTAAAGCTCCAAGAAAGTTCCCGGACGCAGTTCGAACATTCCCACCATCACCCATTTCTTGCCCGACTTTTCGTCCAGCGCGGCGTTGAGCCTGGAGGCGACGATGACGATGGGCGCGAAAGGATCGGTTGGCAGCGCGTCGTACCAGCCGGTGTGGTTGAATCGGCGTAAATACCACGGCAAAGGCCCGTAATCACTGCCGGGCGCGATGACTTTCACAACCGTCTCGTGCCCCGCTGGCGCCACACGGGCGAGGGCTTCGGCTTTCTCCACCAGATGTAAAATATCCGGCACGGTTTGCGCATAGACGTAAGGGTTTCGCCGGTCGAAGGGATAGACGAAGCTCGCGCGCCACGCTTGCCAGGTCAGTTGCAGCGTTGGCGCAAGGAGCAGCGCGACGACCAAGCCCTTCAAGGCGCGCGCGCGAAAGAATTCCACCAACGCCGCCGCGCCGATGCCCGCCAGCAGAATCATTCCGTGAAAGAAGCTGAGGAGGCACCACGGCGTTTTATAGGAAATCGCGGAGTAAGCGGCCGTGAGGATGATCGTGTAGAGCGCGAGGAAACGGTGCAACGGAGATTTCTTTCCGCAGAGCGAGACGCCGGCGCCCACCACCGCCAGGATCAATATCAAGCCTTCGCTCCACACCGGACTTTTCGCCGGATGAAACCACGCGAGGCGTTCGAGGTAAAAATTCCACGGGTGAATGTGGGGCGACTGTCCGCCCGCGCGCTTGAGCCAGGGCAAGTAAGTGCGGATGGAGTCCGCCAACCCGCTGAAATTGTTGAAAAACGAACTGAAAAGCACCAACCAGACAAGGAAGGCCGCGAGTAATGCGAGCGCCGCATGGGGCCATGTTGGAGTCCACGTTTTAGCGTGCTCGGCGCCCGGGACACGCTGAAGCGTGGACTCCAACTTTTGGCGTCGCTTGCCCCAGAGCATAGTCGCGATTCCAGCCGCTGCCATCGCCGCCAGGGTGATGACGAATGTTTCCTTGGTCGCGTACATCAACCCCACCCCCAAGCCGGCAACCACGGCCCAGCGCGCAAGCCGGGTTTGGAAATAACGCCAGCCCGCGCCCAACGTCAGCGCGGTAAAAAACACCAGCAGCATCTCGTGAATGAAATATCGGCTGTAAAAAACCATCGCCGGTGAAACGGCGGTGAAGATCGCCGCCCACCCGATGGCCTGACGGCCCAAGCCGTCAGCGAACAGCAGCAGAAGAAGAATCAGCGCCGTGCCGAACGCGACGGGTGCGAGCCGCAATGTGGTTTCGGTAAGTTGATCTGGATTGCGCGCGCCGCTCAACCAGAGAAACGGTAGCGAGGCGTAATGGAGGGTTGGGCCGTGAAATTCATCCGGGTCGTAGCGATAGCGGTCCTGTTGCCACAGTTCGCTGACCTTGATGGCGTTGACCGCCTCGTCGTTGTGCAGCGGGCGCGCGTCGAGCCGGGGACAGCGCAGGGCCAGCGCGCCGGCGACTGCCAGCAGCAACGCCGCCAGTGCGCCCCAGCGGTTCATTGGGCCGGCAGCGCGTACACTTCGATTTCCTGCCAGCAATTCAGCGCGCTCAGACTTCCGCCCTTGGTGTAGGTGCGCAGGTAGCGGCCCTTGACACCCTTGCCGTCAACAATCTTTCCCGCGTGCGTCTCGAAATATTCGCGGTCCGCGCCGACGCCGAGGCCCGAGGAATTGTCCACGTCGTTGTTGAACAGCGTCGTCACGCCGCTTTTGAATTCCGGATCGTCCGAAACCTGCACGATCACGTCGTGCATCACCTGGATATAACGGTGGTCATGCCACAGGACGATGGCGTAAATGGCAAAGGCCTCGCCGAGGTCTACCTGCACCCATTGCGAACCCTTCTTCATTTCCACCGCGTCGTAGTCGAAGGCCTCCTTCTTGCCGTCGGTGAGCTGGTTCAGCTCGCCCGTGAACGGCTTGACGCTGCTGGTCACCGGCTTGCCGGCGGCCACATTCTTCACGCCCTTGGGAACGAGGAACGCGGGCCGCGGTTTGTCGGAGAGCGGCTCGATGTTCGGTCCCAGGGGCAGGTCTTCCGGCGTGCCCTTGAGCGTGGGCGCGGGCAACTTCAGCGCCAGCGCCTCGGTGTCTTTGGCGTCCGCGCCGGACGCGGGCGCGGCGAAACGCAGCGCCACCAGGGCGACAGTGAGAACGAGTCCGGTTTTCATGCCGGATTTCAAAAGGTCAAAGTTCATAAGCTTCATTTTCGTTCCAATAGGATAGAAAAACGGCCCGCCGTATTCAAAAACAAAATTTGACTGGCGCCCTGCGCCGACTCGCCGCGCTGTCGCAGCGGGCCAGACGCCGCCGCGCGCCGCCGGGCACTGCGGCGGAAATCGTGGTGCCGTGATGGTAGGGCGCGTCACTCCCGTGCGCGCCGTATTCGCCCAAGGGAGAATGTTGCTTGAGCCATTGACGGAGCCGGAGGATGCGACGGACCACCCGCCGAGGGGTGCGGTGGTTGGGATGAGGGTTGCCGCGAGGTCGGTCAGCCCAGTCAACCCGATCCAGTCGCTGGCCGTCGGCGCGGCGGACCCACTTGCTGACCATCGACACCGCGACGCGGAGGCGGCGATAGCGAAGGAGGCGGTTGTTTTCATCGGGAAAGCATGCCCGGACGGGAAAAGTAAGTCAGCCCCCCGACCGTCCCCTGCGGGGCGGCTACGCTCAGGCTCGCTTCGCTCGCCTTCACTCCGCCGCCCCGCGGGGGACGGAACTCTTTCTCTGAGTTGGCAGTGTTCTCGAATTGCTGACACTAAAGTGTTCTCGATTTCCTGAAAATTGCCC
>CAYIOH010000163.1:0-8098 GCA_964364975.1 uncultured Bifidobacteriaceae bacterium | reverse complement strand
AAGCCCACCTACCCGCAATTCGAGGCGTGGGTCAAAAAGAACGGCACCAAGCTGGACAAGGGCTCGATTGAAAAACTCAACGCGGCCATCCGTGGTTACAACCACGACGATGCCACACGCAAAGCGATCCTCAGCGCCAACGGCCTGCCAGACGACGCGAGCGCGCCAAAGGACGCCGTGAACCTCAACAATCTCGACGATTGGAAGGAATTCCACGAAGCAGTGTTGAAGTAGCGGGGTTGCCCGATTGATGGCTGGCTTTCGGCCGCCAGCGCAAGTTCCAGCACGCCGATTGCATAACGGGAGTCGGAGCGCGGATAGCCATGTCCGCGAGTTGGAGTTCAAGCTTCAGCTTGTTCTCAGGGCAAGACAGGCTAAAGCCTGAACTCCAACTGAACTCACGGAAATGGCCGGCAGCCCTCCGTATTCACACATCAAAGCGGAATAAATTCCACGCTCTGTTATAGTTGCAGTTTGCAAACCTTCGCCCCGGCATTAACTTGGCAGTGTGAACAGTGAATTTTCTGTAGCAGCGCATTGGGCCAAAGGCTTCGACGAAACGGGCCTGCAGCAGTGGGCCGGGGATTTGCGCCGGCAACTGCGCGCGCCGGAAGTTTCGCTCGGGCTGGTGTTCATGTCCCCCGGCTTTTTTCCGCACGCGAAACAGGTTTTGGAAATTCTCCGCGTCCATGCGCGGGTGCCATTGCTGGCTGGCTGTTCGAGCCAGAGCCTTATCGTCGGCGAACAGGAATTGGAAGACGACAAGGGCCTGGTTCTCGCGCTTTACGCGTTGCCCGGCGCGAAATTGGCAGGCGTTCATTTCGCACAATCACAAGTCGAGGAAGCCAACGGCCCGGGTTTCTGGCAGCTCGAAACCGGCGTGCCGCCGAACGCGACCAACGGCTGGCTCGCCTTCATTGACCCGTTTCACCTCGACGCTGAATCGTGGCTGCGCGGTTGGAACGAGGCCTACGCGCCGTCGCCGGTGTTCGGCGGTCTGGCGAGCGGCGTGTTCAGCGATCAGACGACGCAGGGTTACTTGAACGGGGAGGTGTTCGAGGAAGGCGGGGTGGCCATTTCCGTGGGCGGCAACGTGAAACTCACGGGGGTCATTTCGCAAGGCTGCACGCCCATCGGCGACACGTGGACGCTCACACGCGTGGAACAAAACCTGATTCACCAGATTGGTAATCGTCCCGCGTATGCGGTGCTGGCGGACACCGTGAACAAACTCCCGGCGAAGGAGCAACGCCAGGCGCGCGGCAATTTGTTCATCGGTCTGGTCGTGAATGAATACCTCGAAGATTTTCATCGCGGCGATTTTCTTGTGCGCAACCTGCTGGGTGGCGATCCGCAATCCGGCATGCTGGCGGTGGGCGCGCTGCCGCGCGCGGGCCAGACGATTCAATTCCAGCGACGCGACGCGGCAGCGGCAAGCGAGGACATGAGCGAACTGCTCCAGCACGCGCTGCCGCAACTGGCGGGGAAGACGATTTACGGCGGTTGCCTGTGCTGCTGCAACGGTCGTGGGAAAAATCTTTTCGGCGCGCCCAACCACGACGCGCACATGGTGCAGCAGCAACTCGGGGGAATCGGGCTGGCCGGCTTCTTCTGCAACGGTGAAATTGGTCCGGTCGGTGATAAGAGTTTCCTCCACGGCTACACCGCATCGCTGGCGTTGTTCGTGAACAAGCAAGGAATCACGAAAGAACACGAATGAGGGTTTGAAGGACAGTCGCGGGCCGGGGACTGCCCAACCCGACCACGCAGAGGAAATCAGTGGTTCAGCCACCCGCCGCGCCGGTGGGCGACTTCGGCCAGCAAAGTCCGCGCGCTCTCCGGGTTACCGGCTCTTCGCGTTGCGTTTGATCTCGTCGTGAATCCAGGCGTAGGTTTTAGCCAGACCGTCCTTCAATCGCGTGCCCGGTTCCCAGCTAAAATATTTTTGGATCAGCGTGTTGTCGCTGTTGCGGCCGGCCACGCCCTTGGGCGCTTTCAAATTGTAACTGCGCTTGAGCTTCACGCCCGCGATGCCTTCCACGATGTCCACAAGCTGATTGATGCTCACGAGTTCGTTGCTCCCCAGGTTCAGCGGCTCGATCACCTCGCTGTGCATGAGCATTTGCGTGCCCTTCAGGCAGTCGTCAATGTACATGAAACTGCGCGTTTGATGGCCGTCGCCCCAAATCTCGATTTCCATTTTGCCGGACAACTTCGCCTGGATGACTTTCCGGCAAACCGCCGCCGGCGCCTTCTCGCGTCCGCCGTCCCACGTGCCGTGCGGGCCATAGACGTTGTGATAGCGCACCACGCGCGTCACTAGGCCGAAATCCTCGCGGAAATGCCGGCACATGCGCTCGCTGAAAAGTTTTTCCCAGCCGTAACCGTCCTCCGGCATGGCCGGGTAGGCGTCCTCCTCTTTGAGCGCGGTGACGTTCGGGTCGCGCTGCTTGTCGGCGTTATAGACGCAGGCCGACGAGGCGTAAAAAAACCGTTTCACGCCGAATTTTTTCGCGGCCATGAGCAGGTGGGTGTTGATGAGCACGGTCAACATGCAGAGGCAACGGTTGTTCTCAATGAAGCCCATTCCCCCCATGTCCGCCGCGTGGTTATAGATTTGCGCCGCGTCCTTGGCCGCTTGCTCGCAGGCTTCCTTGCCTTGCAAATCAAGCTGCAGATTCTCCACCTGCGGAAACTGTTGATACCACTCGTCCAGCGGCTTGATGTCCACCGCGCGAATGTCGCGATGTCCCTGCCGCAAGAGATCGGCCACCAGATGCCCACCGATGAACCCGCCCGCGCCGCAAACCACGATTTTTCCAGAATTCATATCATGAAGTGTTGTTAATTTTAGGACGGCGCAGGTTAATCGCGAGGGAGCTTTGTGCAAGGCGATAATTCGTGTCGCGGCCCGGAAGTAAAACTTTTATCCCGCCGCCCAGCCTCAATCCAATGGATAACGCCGGAGGCCCGTCAGTTGACCGAGCAGGCGCAGAACGAACAGCGGATTATTCTTGAGATACCGGCGCCAGAGGCGGCGCGGTTCGCATCCCAGGCGGTAGAGCCATTCCAACCCGCTACGCTGCATCCACCGCGGCGCCTGCCGGACGCGCCCGGCATGAAAGTCGAAGGCGGCCCCCACCCCGAACATCAGCGTCATGTCCAGCTTCCGCCAGTATTCAGCCATGAATTTTTCCTGCTTCGGTGTGCTCAGGCCCACCCAGACAATGTCCGGCTTCGCCGCCGCCACGCGACGCACCAAGTCTTCCGATTCCGCAGGGTTCAACGGTCGGAAAGGCGGCGTGTAAGTGCCAACGATTTTAATTCCGGGGAAACGCGTTTCCAGCCGCCGCTGCAACTCCGCGGCCACACCTTCCGCGCCCCCGTATAGAAAATGCGTGAAGCCCCGGCCCGCCGTGTAGGCGCACACCGCCAGCATAAGGTCGGGCCCGTAAACCCGGGCCATCCCGCGAAACCCAAGAAACCGGCCGACCCAGACCGTGGGGACTCCATCAGGCGTGTTGAGAAACGCGCGGTTGAGGATCGCCCGGAACGCCGGATCGTTTTGCGCCTCGCTCACGCCGTGAACCCCGGTGACGCAGATGTATCCTTTGGTCTTCCATTCTAGGGCGCGCGCGATGCGGGCCAGCGCGACCTCCGGATTGATGGCGCTGACGCCGACGCCGAGGACGTTGGCCCGCGGTTCAGGATTCTGATATTCCAGTTCTTTCACGATTTGTTGGTCGCTGGTCCAAACATTTGTTCCCGCGCATCTTCACGTAAAGAAGGCGTTCCGCCAGTTCAAGCCTATTCAACCGCATTCTCCAGGACGCCAGGCTGGAGACTCCGGCGCACTGGTTGCGGTTGAGGGAAAAAACTCGCGCATTGCAGAATGATCTGCTACAGTGGGGAAAAACAAAATATTCGTTTAGCCGTATTGCCCATCAGCCATTTCCCCTGTCCAGTCGTATGAAGTTGCTTGTCTTCGCGCACACGCCGCCACCGCACCACGGCCAGAGTTACATGGTGCAACTCTTGTTGGCGGGGTTTGGCGGCGACCAAAAACGGACGCGGGCGGCCAATCCCGCCTCCCAAGATGCGGACGGCCTGGACATCCAGTGTTACCACGTCAATGCGCACCTTTCCCGCAGCTTGGAGGATATCGGCGAGTTTCGCGGCGCAAAATTGTTTTTACTCCTGGCCTATTGTCTTGAAGCGATCTGGTGTCGTTTTCGCTACGGAGTTACGAACTTTTACTACATTCCCGCCCCCGGCAAAAAGTCCGCCCTCTACCGCGACTGGCTGGTGATGTTCCTCTGCCGGCCGTTTTTCAAAAAAATGATTTTTCACTGGCACGCCGCCGGACTGGCCAAGTGGCTGGAAACCGTCGTGCAAATCCGCACCCGCGCGTTCACCTACAACCTGTTGAAACGCGTGGACCTGAGCATCGTGCTCTCGAATTACAACCGGCCGGACGCGGAAAAACTTTTTTCGCAGCGCATCCGCGTCGTCGGCAACGGCATCCCCGACCCGTGCCCGGATTACAAGCAGACCGTCCTGCCGCGCCACCGCGCGCGTTTCGCCGCGCGACAAAAACTGCTGGCCGGACAATCCCTCACCCCGGCGGATCTCGAAAACACCGGCGGGGACCCGCACCGGTTCAACGTGCTGTTCCTCGCGCACTGCACGCGCGGGAAGGGATTATTTGACACGCTCGACGGTGCGGCGCTGGCCAACGCGCAGCTTGCCCGCGTCGGTTCGCCCATCCACGTACACCTCACGGTCGCGGGTGAATTCATTGAGCCGCGCGAACATGCTGAATTTGAACAACGCCTTCAGCAGGCGGATTTGCAATCGGCAACCGGCCAATCATCCGTTACGTACCTTGGTTTCGTCGGTGGCGAAACGAAGCGCCGCGCGTTCGCGGAGAGCGATTGTTTCTGTTTTCCGACCTACTACTACGCGGAAAGTTTCGGGTTGGTCGTGCTGGAAGCCATGGCCTTCGGGCTGCCGATCATCACCAGCCGGTGGCGTTCGATTCCCGAACTGATGGTGCCGGATTATCCCGGCCTGATCCCGCCGCGGGACCCGCAGCAGATCGCCGCGGCCATCGTGCGGATGTTGTCCGCGGCCTCCACCGAAACGCTGCGCGACCATTTCCTGCGGCACTTCACCATCGAACAACATCTCATCGCGCTGGCCAAAGCCCTCCACAGCGTCGAGTCATCCGCGGAAAACATCTCGCCCTCCCCCGTCCTCCGCGCCTCGTAGTGGGGCGAACCTCCGGCTTGCCGCCGGCCAGCGCGGCGCTCCGGGCACGATCCGGCAAATTAATTGCGTACTAAGCCATTATCGCTACTCTTGGCCGGGTGAAAATCGGCGTTCTGCAACTCAACTCGACGATTGGCGATTACGACGCCAACCGGAACAAACTCGTCGCCGCCTACGAAAAGGCCTGTGCAAACAGCGCGGAATTTGTTCTCGCGCCTGAACTTTTTATGTGCGGTTACCCGCCGCGCGATTTGTTGCTGCGCCCGGATTTCATCGAAGCGAATTTGACCGCGCTGACTGACGTGGCAACAAAAATCGGCGCGGTGCCGTTGTGCGTCGGCTACGTGGACCGCAGCGACGCGCGCCCCGGCCGGACGCTCGCCAATTCCGCCGCCGTCCTGATAAATGGGAAAATGGTCTGGCGTCAGGATAAATCACTGCTGCCCACCTACGACGTGTTCGACGAGGACCGCTACTTCGAGCCGGCGAAAAGCACAAAACCGTTCGAATTCAAGGGCCGCAAGCTCGCCATCACGATTTGCGAGGACATCTGGAATGACGAGGATTTCTGGCGGGAACGATTGTATCGCCGCGACCCCATCCAAGACCTCATCGCACAGGGCGCGGATTTGATTCTGAATATTTCCGCCTCGCCGTGGCACGCGGGCAAGGAGAAGACGCGGCTGGCCATGTTGCAACGCGTCGCCCGCGATGAAAAAGTCCCGCTTGTGCAGGTCAACCTTGTCGGCGCGAACGACGAATTGATTTTCGACGGCAACAGCGTCGCGCTGAACCGCAAGGGCGAGCCGATTGCCTTGGGAAAATCGTTCGCCGAAGACTTGTTCGTCGTTGAGGTGGACGGTGACGCGCCCACGATGAAAATCCCGCGGCCCGCGCCGGAGGAACAACTTTTCCGCGCCCTCTCGCTCGGCATTCGCGATTACGTTCACAAGTGCGGTTTCAAATCGGTCGTCGTGGGTTTGTCCGGCGGCATTGACTCGGCGCTCACGGCGGGGCTCGCGGTGGACGCGCTTGGCGCGGACAAGGTCATGGGCGTTTCGATGCCCGCGCGTTATTCGAGCACAGGCAGTTTGACCGACGCCGAGTTGCTCGCGAAAAATCTCGGCATCCGCTACGAGGTGCTGCCCATCGAACCCGCGTTCAAGGCGGTGGAAGGCCAGCTTGCAAAGGTTTTTGCCGGCACGAAACCGAACGAGGCCGAGGAAAACGTCCAGTCGCGGCTGCGCGGGGTGACGCTGATGGCGCTCTCGAACAAGTTCGGCTCACTGGTGCTCACGACCGGCAACAAGTCGGAGGTGGCCGTGGGCTATTGCACACTTTACGGCGACATGTGCGGTGCTTTAGGGGTGATCGCCGACGTTTTCAAGACGGACATCTACAAAATCTCGCGCTGGGTGAATCGGGATTGCGTTGTCATTCCAACCGACTCGATCACCAAGCCGCCGAGCGCTGAGCTTCGCCCCAACCAGACCGACCAGGATTCGCTGCCCGAATACGAAACGCTGGACGCCATCCTGCAACTCTACGTCGTCGAGCACCTGAGCAAGGATGAAATTATCAAGCGTGGTTTCACGGCCGCGGTCGTCAATGATGTGATCAACAAAGTGACGTTCAGCGAATACAAACGCCGCCAGGCGGCGCCGGGTCTGAAAGTTTCGCCGCGCGCCTTCGGCATGGGCCGGCGGATTCCAATTGCCCAGCGCTTCCGACCCGCGCGGTAACCGGCCGGAATTTTTACCATGCCATCCGCCGCCCTCCCAAAAATCACCGTCGTGACGCCCTGCTTTAACAGCGCGGTCACGATTCGCGAAACGCTTGAAAGCGTCCGCGACCAGGACTACAAAAACGTCGAGCACCTTGTCTATGACGGCGGCTCGAAGGATGGCACACTCGACATCCTCCGCGAATTTCCGCATCTTAAGTGGGTCTCGGAAAAGGACGAGGGCCATTACCACGCCATGCACAAGGGTCTCATGGCCGCGACGGGCGACGTGGTGGCCGTGCTCAACGCTGACGACACTTATCGCCGCGGCGCGCTCCGGCGCGTCGCGGAGGAATTCGCGAAGCACCCCGAATGGGACGGGCTGTTCGGCGATCTGGATTATGTGGACGGCAAGGGCAGAAAAATCTGCAGCCACACGGACGCATGCTTCGACTACGACGTGCTACGCTTCTTGGGTTGTTACATCGTGCATCCGACCCTGTTCATCAAGAAGCGCGTCTATGTCGAGTTGGGCGGATTTCGCTACAGGGAATTCAAGAATCTTTGCGACCACGATTTGCTGCTGCGGATCGGGCGCGCGAAATATCGCATCGGCCATGTGCGGATGCTGCTGGCGAACTATCGCTTCCATGAATTTGGCCAGTCCGCGGATCTGCGCATCCGCGCCAACAGCAATCGCGAGCGGGAAATCCTTAAACGGGAGCACGGCTGCCCGGCTGGTTTCATGGGGAAGGTGTTCACGGTCTATGGCCGGATGCGGCGTCAGTTCCAAAAACTCCTCCTGCGCGGCCGGATGGATTTGATCTCCGGCCACTACTACATCAAGCGGCAATACATCGGGCAGGCAAAGTTCTCGTCTAACATCGGGCTGGACAAGTTGGAAAAGTAGCGTCCGCTTTGAAAGTCCGTTTGGCGCAAGAGCGAAAGATTGTGTCCGCGGGCCGTCCTGATTACCATCTCGCGGTGAAACCACTGGCCGACTGCAAGCTCTACGCCTTCATTGACCCAGCGTATTTGCGCGGGCGCCGACCCAAGGTCGTGGCGCAACAACTTTGCGACGGCGGGGTGGATTTGATCCAGTTG
>CAYIOH010000162.1:0-8122 GCA_964364975.1 uncultured Bifidobacteriaceae bacterium | reverse complement strand
AATTGCACGCGGTGCGTTTGCGGAAATTCGCTCCGCCTATCGCGTGTTCGACGCCGAGACGAACGCGTTCCTGGACATCCATCCCGGCGGTCACGTGTTTCACGGCGAACATTTCTGGAATCCGCTCCAACAGAAGATTGGCGTGGCGCGGCGGCGGGCAGTGGAAAATCCCGCCACACCTCAAAGCACCAAGCCGCAGTCGTCAGCGAAAGAGGCGTTTCCGGAAATGCGAGCGCTGTGGGATCGCGAACCAGCGGCCCTGGCCAACGCAGACGCCAAGGCCCGTTTGTTCCGGCGCGCGGAACATAACGCCCGGCTGGCGGCGGAGGCGTTTTATCGCTGTCACCGCTACGTGCAAGGCTGGCTCGCCCATGCCGACCCCGCCACCGGGCTGATCCCGCGCAACTTTCGGGAGAGCCGCGACTATTGGAACGGGCGCGACTCGGCGGCGGACAATTATCCCTTCATGGTGTTGACCGCTTCGATGACTGATCGGCCGTTGCTGGAAGGCCGGATGCTCGACATGTTGCGCACCGAAACGCGCCTGACGAGCCGGGTGGGCCGACTGCCCGACGATTACTCGTTTTCGAAAAAGGGCTGGCGGCGCGAACAGCTTGACCTCGACGCCATCATCTTCGATGGTGCGGAATACGTAAAGGATGGCTTGCTCCCCATCGCCGAGTGGATGGGAAAGAGTCCATGGTCAGAGCGCATGGTCGGCATAATGGATGACATCTGGCTGCACGCGCCGATTGAGACGCCGCAGGGCCGGATTCCGACCCGCAACGTCGAGGTTTGTGGCGATCTGTTGCAGGCCAGCGCGCGGCTTTTTTGGTTCACCGGTGACCGCAAGTATCTCGATTGGGCGATCCGCCTCGGCGATTATTTTCTCCTCGGAACGAATCATCCCACGCGGGATTTCAAACAACTTCGCCTCAACGACCACGGCTGCGAGGTGGTCAACGGTCTCACCGAACTTTATGTGACGGTCAGCCAGACGCGGCCGGCAAAGCGGGACGTGTATCGGGCGCCAATGCACGAGCTGTTTGATTGCATCCTGGAAAAGGCGCGCAACGAGGACGGCCTCCTGTATTCCTGGTTTGAGCCGAAGACCGGAAAGCACAGCCCGGACCTTTGCGATACCTGGGGCTATGACTACGACGGTTTCTACACGATGTGGTTGATGGACAAGACCGCGACTTATCGCGACGCTGTGCGCCAGGCGTTGGGCAACCTCAAGGGCAAATACGTGGGCGCGTGCTGGGGCGACAAAAGCGCCGACGGCTTCGCAGATTCAATCGAAGGGGCCATCAACCTGATCAACCGCGAACCGGTCGAGTCGGCCGCAGACTGGATTGACAGCCAGACCCGGATGATGTGGGCTAGGCAGCAGCCCGACGGTGTGATCGAAGGCTGGCACGGCGACGGTAACTTCGCCCGCACCTCGATCATGTATGCGCTCTGGAAGACTCAGGGCCTGCATATCGAGCCATGGCGCACCGATGTGCGTGTCGGTGCCGTGCTGGAAGGCGGCACGCTCTACGTGTCGCTCGCCGCCGACCAGCCGTGGAAGGGGCGCATCTTCTTCGACCGCCCGCGCCACAAGGATTACCTGCACCTGCCCTTGGACTATCCGCGGATCAACCAATTCGCCGAGTGGTTCACGGTCGAGACCGGTGCGCGCCATCGCGTCAAAGTTGGCAACGAACGCCCGCGAACGTTCAGCGCGCGGGAACTGATTCGCGGCCTGCCCGCCAGCGTCAGTGCCGGTGCTGAATTGCGCATCGAAGTCGCGCCGGCCCGCGCGGCGAAGGGCAAGCTGGAAATCGCGGAGTGAATTCGACATCACCAGCGAGCGACCGTTTTGACGCATGAAGGAATGTCTTCCACTGCGCGGCATTGTGACGGTGTTGAACTCGCCATTCACGGCCACGAACCAATTGGACACGGGCGCGTTGCGGGTGCATGTGCGCAAAGCGTTGGCCGCAGGCGTCGCGGGCTTTCTGTCACCGGCGATGGCCAGCGAGGTGGACAAACTCACACCCGCGGAGCGCGACTCGCCCCCCAAACCGAGCCGCATCGAGCAGCCCAGTGAAGAAGCTGGACGCCACGCTTGCGTTCAAAGGCGACAAGTCGTCTGTGGCAAGTGCGGACCAGACCGCGCCCTTCAGTTCCTGTGGCGGCGGCTTCGTTGCTTCAGGAATAACCGGGACCAACCGAACAAGAATCCAGGGCAGTTTTTGCAGATATTGGCCGTGTTTGGCGGATTGGCGATCACCAGCGTCACAGGTTTGGCCTGGGCCGCGGAGGTGAACTACGACGAGGCCAAGGTTGATGTCTTCCCCCTGCCCGATCCGTTGCGAATGGAAGACGGACGCACCGTGACGAACGCCACGATGTGGCATCGCCTGCGTCGCCCGGAAATCCTGAGGCTGTTTCAAACGGAAGTTTACGGCAAACCGCCGGCCCGGCCCCTAGCGCAACATTTTCGCGTGGTGGCTGAAAATCGCCATGCGTTGGCGGGCCGCGCGACCCGCTGGGATTTGGAACTGGACATCAACGCCGCCACCAACGGCACCGCGTTGCGGTTTACGCTGTTCCTGCCCAACGACCGGCCAGGCCCGGTGCCAGTATTCGTGGGCGTGCACGTTTTTGACACCGCGCATCCGCATCCCCAACCGGCCGTGGCGCGACGACTGCCAGGCGTTCCGAAAGCAGCGCCGGAAGAAAATGCACGAACCGGTCGCGCGACGGCAGATCTCATTCTGGCCCGCGGCTACGGACTGGCGTCGCTGAACATTGAACATCTCGCGCCGGATTCGGCCACGAACTACTGGCGGGGTGTGGCGCGGTTGTACGGCCGGACGCAACCGGGATCGCCGGGCGCCGGGGAAACCGGCGCGCTGGGGCTTTGGGGCTGGGGACTGAGCCGGACCATGGACTATTTTGAATCGGCACCGGACGTGGATGCGCGACGGGTGATCCTGATTGGCCATTCCCGCATGGGCAAGACCGCGCTCTGGGCGGCGGCGAATGACGAACGGTTTGCCGCCGTGATCTCGAACAACTCAGGGTGCGGCGGCGCGGCGTTGAGCCGGCGAAACTACGGTGAAACGGTGGGAATCATCACGCGGGTTTTTCCACATTGGTTTTGCGGGAATTTTTCCAAATACGCCGATCACGAAGACCGCCTGCCTGTGGACCAGCATGAGTTGGTGGCGCTCATCGCGCCCCGGCCCGTTTACATCGCCAGCGCCGTTGATGATCGGTGGGCCGATCCGCGCGGAGAATTTCTTGCCGCCCGGAACGCGGAACCGGTTTATCGCCTCCTTAACGCCGGCGGGTTGGGGGTAAGCGACATGCCTCCGCCGGAGCAGCCGGTTGGAGAGACGATCCGCTATCACTTGCGCCTTGGCCAACACGACCTGACGGATTACGATTGGGACCGGTATCTGGACTTTGCGGATCGTTGTCTAGCCAGTCCGGCAACGATCCGCGTGCAGAGCCGTCCGTAAAAGTGCTTTCGCTCCTGCCGCACCGGAAATGTTGGTTTCCGGCTGAAGCAACCGGCGGCTTGAAACGAAAGAAACAGCTATCAAACACCTATCATGTCCATCCCAAGAACGCCTGGTAACTCAAAGGCCAGCCCGATGGCGGCGAATCAATCTCACATGAATTATTCTCCTATTCGATTCTCTCTCTTTGCCGTCGCCTCTCTCACTGCCTTGCAACTCGTCGCCGCCGAAACCGGCCAGATGAAACCAGCCCTCACCGTCGAGAGCGATTCGCTGCGCTTGGTCGTCGGGGCCAACGCGCACACTCTCGAGTTCACCGACAAATCCTCCGGCACTAATTACTGCGCCCGAAATCCCAGCGTTGCGTTCGCGCGTGTCAAGAAGGCCGGAAAGTTCTTCGAGGCGACGGCGGCTTCGCTGACTGAGGGACGGCTGGTGCTCGAATTCGGCGGGGCGGGCGTCAGTGCCGCGCTCAAGGTTGTCGGCGCGAAGCACAGCGTCGCGGTCGAGGTGCTTTCGGTCACCGGCGACGGCGTGGAGGAATTCACGTTTGCCGATGTGCCACTCACGTTGAAGGGCGCAGAGGAGGAACCGTTCGCCGCCTGCGCGCTGGCGTTGAATCTCCAGACGAACGTGCGCGAGTTGCCGCGCGCGGCGAGCCGGTTGGAGGCGAGTTGTTATCCGCGCTTCGGTTTCGCCAGCGCGAAGGTCGCATTGATCGGTTGCCCGCAAAAGGATTTGCGCCGCGCGATGCAGGAAGTCGTGACCGCCGCGCCGGAACTGCCGCACTCGCCGATTGGCGGACCGTGGGCGCTCGACGCGGAGATCAACCAAGGTTCCTACCTGTTCAATTTCGGGGACATGTCCGAGGACAAGGCCGAGGATTGGATCAAACTCGCCCGCAGTCTCGGGCTGAACCAGATTGATTTCCACGGCGGCAGCTCGTTCCGCTTCGGCGATTGCGAACCGAACCCGAAGACGTATCCGAATGGACGCGCGAGCCTCAAGGCCGTGGTGGACAAGCTGCACGCCGCCGGGCTCAAGGCCGGGTTGCACACCTACGCGTTCTTCATGGACAAGAAATGCCCGTGGGTTACGCCCGTGCCGGATGCGCGCCTGGCGAAAGACGCGACGTTCACGCTGGCCGAACCGCTCGACGACAGCACGAACAAGGTTTCGGTGTTCGTCACCGAGCCGACGGGCAACATGTCCGCCATCACCGGTTTCTTCGTGCGCAACAGCGTGACGCTGCACGTGGACGACGAACTCATCACCTATTCCGGCGCGAGCAAGACGGCACCCTACGCCTTCACAAACTGTCAGCGTGGCGCCTGGGGCACGCGCGTGGCGCCGCACGCAAAGGGCGCGAAGGTTCACCACTTGAAGGAGTGCTTCGGCCTGTTCGTGCCGGATGGCGACACGACGATGCTGGCGGACGTGGCGGCAGCCACGGCGCGGACGTTCAACGAGTGCGGCTTCGACATGATGTATCTCGACGCACTGGACGGCGAAGACATCCTCGGCGGAGGAGAGAACGCCTGGCATTACGGCTCGAAGTTTGTTTTCGAACTTTGGAAGCGGCTCGAACGTCCGGCGCTCATGGAGATGAGCACGTTTCATCATCACCTGTGGTATGTGCGCTCACGAATGGGCGCGTGGGATCATCCGACCCGGAGCCACAAGCGGTTCATTGACATTCACAGCGCCGCGAACGCCGACGGGCACCGAATGTTCCTCCCCATGCACCTCGGCTGGTGGGCGGTGAAAACGTGGACCGGGCCGCAAGGCGAGCCAACCTTCGCGGATGACATCGAGTATCTTTGCGGCAAGGCCATCGGCAACAACGTCGGTTTCTCGCTCATGGGCGTGGACCCGGCGAAGTTCGCGAGGAATCCCGCGCTGCAACGGCTCGGCGGCATCACGTGGCAATACGAAGAGTTGCGTCATGCAAAATATTTTTCGGAATCGGTGAAGGCCCGGCTCCGCGTGCCCGGCGATGAATTCACACTCGACCAGTCGCCCGACGGGAAATGGCAATTCCGGCCCGCGCGCTACACGAAGCACAAGGTCGAAAGCCTCGACGACTGGGCGGCGGCGTGGACGGTGACAAACACGTTCGCCGCGCAACCTCTGCGCGTGCGGCTGGAGGTTTTGATGTCAGCCGAGCCTTACGACGCCACCAACGCCATCGCGCTGGCCGAGTTCATAGACGCGAAAGAATTTCCCGACCGCACCCAGGCGAACAGCGTCTTGGCGACGCTAGAGCCTTCAACCAACCTCGTGAAAGCCGGCGCGTTGAGCGGATTGATCACCGCCACCAACACCCGGCCCGAGCGCACCGCCACCTGGGCCAGCTTGGGGAAGACGTTCACGCCACCGCTGAATCTCCGTGGCGAACGGGCATTGGGCGTTTTGGTGCATGGCGACGGCCAGGGCGAGGTCTTGAACTTTCAATTGCACTGCCCAGCTCACGTCGTCGCGGGCATCGGCGAGCATTACGTCGTGGTGGATTTCAAAGGCTGGCGCTACTTCGAGTTGATCGAACCCGAGGGCGAGCGGTATGCGAATTATTCCTGGCCTTACGGCAATGACTACGCCATCTACCGCGAAACGATTGATTACAAGCAGATCGAGAAGCTTAACGTCTGGATCAATAACCTGCCCGCCAACGGCACCGCGAAGTGTTATCTCGGCCCCGTGCGCGCGACACCGCTGGTGAAAGCGAAAATCCGCAATCCGCGAGTGACGGTGGGCGACCGCACGCTGTTGCTGCCGGTGGAAATGGAAAGCGGCAGCTACCTGGAATTCAATTCGCCGGAGGACTGCAAAATGTTCGGCCCCGATGGCGGCTTCCTCCAGGACGTGAAAATCACCGGCGGAGTGCCGACGCTGGCGGCTGGCGACAACCGGCTGCGATTCGACTGTGACGGCGCATCCGGCGTGAACCCGCGCGTGCGAATTACCACTTCCACGTTCGGCTCACCGCTCGCTCCTTGATTAGTCAGACCGAACTCATAGCCACTCTGAGGCAACATCAATAATGCGTTATGCCGGTTGATCGCACACCATCTTCCCGGCGGCTTTGGTTTCTCGAAGCGCCGGGCGTTGCGTTGGGTATGTTGCTCATGATCCTGCTGTCCACGGGCTGCCAGCATATCCGGACGTCACCATCCCGCCCGTCGGCCCGATTGGTTGGCACGCTCTGGTTTATGTCGCCCAACGATCTCAACCGGCCGATCACGGCGTGGCAGACGGAATTGGATCAGTTGCAGGCCTTGGGCATTCGCATCCTGGTGCTGAACGGATCTGTTGTCGGCGAAACTCCGCCGGCGGACACACCGGATCCGATGGAAGCTTTTTTCGACGAGGCCGACCGCCGCGAACTGTCCATTTACGTGGACACCCTGGCCGCGCCAAACTGGTGGACGCTGTCCGATCCCGCGCCGGAAATTGCCCGGGCCCGCACTCGCGTCGAAGCGCTGGCTAGCCGCTACGGGAAGCATCCATCCTTTACCGGCTGGTACATTCCCTACGAACTGTATGTGATGTGGGATGCCCCGGCGGAGTTGATTGCGGCCTTGTACCGCGACATCTCCGCCGCTTGCAAACAAGTGTCGCCCGACAAGCCGGTGATGATCTCCCCGTTCTTCATTTTGGATCAGGCGGGGAATCTCGGCAGTTTTCGGTGGGCATCATCCGCCGAGTATCAGCAATTCTGGACCGCGTTGCTCCAGCAAACCCAGGTGGATATTGTTGCCTTGCAAGACAGCGGCGAACATCTGTCCTGTTACACAATGGATGAGCGCCGGCCCTTTCTGGCGGCCATGAAGGCGGCCTGCGCGACCGCTCACAAAAAGTTCTGGGTTAATATCGAAGTGGGCGAATTGGGCGTCGAGAGTCTTTCGGCTTACACTAACCGTTTCGGTTTCAAAACCCATGTCAACGATCCGAGGACCGCAGCGGCCTGGCGGGGCGTCGCCCCCGATAAATTACACCAAAAACTCGAGCTGGCCGGAGAATACACCGACACCGCCATCTCGTGGGGATACCAGCAATTCGTCCGGCCAACGCTCGGCCCCGAGGCACAGCATCTCCACGAAGCGTATCGGTCCATGTTGATGATCCGCAGGCCCCATATGGAACCACAACCGTGAGTTCCTCGCCGCCGGTACGGTGGGACGCGTGCCTTATGGAGCTAACAGCACAACATGCGGGGTGCTGACGGTCAGGTCGCGCTGGTCGGTGACCGAGAGATAACAAACCAAAGGCCACTCGACAAAGGCCGCTCGACGGGAAGTCGGGCCGTGACCTTGCCGTCAACCATTTCCGCCGGCACCGTCTTCCACGACCGCTTCTGACACAGCGAGCGCAGGTTTGGGCTTCGGATTTCGGGCTTCAAACATCGAGACTTGCATCGAGGGTTAGGACGACGCTACCTCAATCTGAATTGGTGATTGAATGTTGTCGGCTGTATTCGCAAAATTCACCGCAGCGTGTCATTGACCGAACACCATCCAATCTTGCTCCCATTATGAAACGATTTGCGCCAATCCCCATGCTGCTCGCTTTGCTGCTCACGCCAACCCTCCGTGCGGAAATAACTTTTG
>CAYIOH010000161.1:503-8152 GCA_964364975.1 uncultured Bifidobacteriaceae bacterium | reverse complement strand
GGGGCGCACTCCAAGACGCTGCCGCGATCCAGCTTGGTATTATCAGGTTCAGAGGCACAAATCGCGGTGGTTCTCGGGCCGGGGGAATCTTTCCCCATTCGTTCCGCATGGGGAGAGGAAGAAATCATCGAGTTTTGAGACGGTTTCGGAGTGACGCGCCCTACCGCCACACTCGGTGGTGGTGTCAGGTTGCGCTCAAGGAATCTTCACCCGCGTTTGCGGGATGGTAAAATTTTCGGTGATTACTAAAATACTCCGACCATGAATATGACCATCCGATTGCTGCTGGCCACCGTCTGCCTCTTCGCCGTTGCAACGGCGCGGGCGGGCCAACTCGAACCCGTGGCGTTGCGCTGCGAATACCGCGTGAACCCGGCGGGCATTGACGAGGCACAGCCGCGTTTGACCTGGCGCGTGGAATCCAATGAACGCGGACAAAAGCAGACCGCGTATCACATCCTTGTCGCCAGCAGCGCCGCCGCGTTGAAGAACAACGAAGGCGACCTTTGGGACTCGGGCAAGGTTGCCAGCGGCCAAACCGTGAATGTCGTTTACTCCGGCCGGCCGCTCGCATCACGGCAGCCATGCTTTTGGAAAGTCCGCGTCTGGGACAAGCACGGTCGCGCCCGTTGGAGCGAGCCGGCCTGGTGGACGATGGGTTTGCTCCAGGCGGACGATTGGTCGGCGAACTACATCAGCTTCCGTGAAACGACGCCAGTTCACACCAACAACCAAACGCTGTTCCTCCCGCCCGCGCACCAATACCGCAAGGACTTTGCCGCGCCGAAAGCTGTGAAGCGCGCCACGATCTATGCGACGGCGCTAGGCATCCATGAACTTTATCTGAATGGCGAGCGCGTCGGCGATGCCTGGTTCGCGCCCGGCTGGACGGATTATCACCAGCGCGCCTACTACAGCACCTACGACGTTACGCGGCTGGTGAAAAATGGCGCGAACACCCTCGGCGCGTGGGTCGCCGACGGCTGGTATTCCGGCTACATCGGGTTCGGCCTGCTCACCGGCATCGGCACGGAGAAGATCGGGCGCTATTCCTACGGCAAAACGCCCGCGCTCATGGCGCAACTTGAAATCGAATACACGGATGGCTCGCGCGAAACCATCGTCACCGACAAATCGTGGAAGGTCACCGGCGATGGGCCGGTGCGCGAAGGCGATTTTCTGATGGGCGAGTTTTATGACGCGCGGATGGAAAACCCGGGTTGGTCACAGGCGGGTTTCGATGCCGGAAAGTGGGAGCCGGCGATTCTCGCGCGGGAGAACGGCAGCGTGCCCGCGACGTTTTACGAATTTCAAAATCCTGCGTCCGGTAACAAGGTGGAGGTCAAAGGCCGTCCGGTGGACCTGGGCTTCAGGCGTCCGCCGAAACTCGAAGCCTTTCCCGGTCTTCCCGTGCGAGCCATCGAGGAAATCAAGCCCGTCGCCATCACTTCGCCGACGAACGGCGTTTACATTTTCAACCTCGGCCAAAATTTTGCCGGTGTCATCCGGCTCAAGGTCAAGGGCCTAGCGGGCACGACGATTCAACTGCGCTACGGCGAGATGCTTCATCCCGATGGTCGCTTGATGACGGAGAATCTGCGCAAGGCGCGGGCGATGGATCACTATGTTCTGCGGGGCGACCCGAACGGCGAGACGTGGACGCCGCGCTTTACGTTCCATGGATTTCAATACGTCGAAGTGACGGGCTTTCCCGGCCAGCCGGACAAGGATGCGATCACCGGCATTGTGCTGCACAGCGACACGCCGTTCACCAGCAACTTCGAGTGCTCGGATCCCGTGCCGAATCGTTTGTTCAAGAATGTCGTCTGGACGCAACGCGCCAATTTCCTGGATTTGCCGACGGATTGTCCGCAACGCGATGAGCGCTTCGGCTGGACCGGCGACGCGCAGATTTACGTCCGCACCGCGACCTACAACGCCGACGTGGCGGCGTTCTACACCAAGTGGCTGCGCGAGTTGATGGAATCGCAGCGGCCCAGCGGGACGTTTCCCGGCTACGCGCCGTATCCGTTCCAGCACGGTTGGGATTTCGGCACGGCGTGGTGCGACGCTGGCGTGATCTGTCCGTGGACGATCTGGCAGGCGTATGGCGACACGCGGATCATCGAGCGTTGCTGGCCTTACATGGTGCGCTTCCTCGACTGGCGCAAAAGCACGAGCAAAGATTTTCTCGGCATCAACCACGGCAACGACTGGGGCGACTGGCTTTCGTTCGGCACGAAGACCCCGCTCGACTACGTGGACACCGCCTACTTCGCCTACTCGACGAAGCTGATGGGCGACATGGCGCACGCCCTCGGCAAACCAAAGGAAGCCGCCGAGTACCGCGAGTTGTTCGTCAACATCAAAACGGCGTTCAACCAGAAATACGTCAAGCCCGACGGCGCGCTGGCGGTGGACACGCAAACGGCCTACGCCCTGGCGCTCTACATGGATTTGCTGCCGGCGGAAATGCGGGTCAAGGCAGGGAAGATACTCGCGGACAAACTGCTGGCGGGCGAAACCACGGACAACTCCGGCATGACCACCGGTTTCATCGGGACGCGGCCATTGCTGACGGTGCTTTCCGACACGGGCCAGCACGATCTGGCGGTGAAGCATTTCCAGAGTCACAAGTTTCCATCCTGGGGTTACGAGGTCGAGCAGGGGGCCACGACCATCTGGGAACGCTGGAATAGTTACACGAAGGACAAAGGCTTCGGCGGCGAGCAGAACGCTTCGATGAATTCCTTCTCGCACTACGCGTTCGGCGCGGTGTGCGAGTGGATGTTCTTCCGCCTGGCCGGCATTGACTCGGACGGACCGGGTTACCAGCGAATCGTGATTCGTCCCTCGCCACCGTCGCCCGGCAGCAATCCCGACCGGGAACCCATCAACTGGGTGAAGGCGCATTACGACTCGATTCACGGACGCATCGTGAGCAACTGGCGACGCACCGCCGATCACTTCGAACTGGAGACCACGATTCCGGCGAACACGACCGCGACCGTGTATGTGCCCGCCACCAGCGCGGAGAAAATCACCGAAGGCGGCAAACCGCTGGCGAAGGCGCGCGGAGTAAAACTGCTGCGGATGGAGAATGACTCCGCCGTGCTGGCGGTGGAATCGGGCCCGTATCGGTTTGTTTCAACGGTTGGAAAAGCCAGATGAAATTCACGCTGGCCGTCCAAAGTCCGGTCTTGGTTGCGCGCGGCGTTATTTCGTGGCCGGCAGGGGATGGAGTTCGATGCGACGGAAGAAAATCTCCGCGCCCTCGGATTGGATGATGATCTGGCCGGACTTGTGGTTGAGCTGCGTGGCTTGGTTCACCCGCTGGCCGTTCACGAAATAATCGAGCGTGTCGCCGTCGCACACGGCTTCGATGTGCGTCCACTCTCCGCCGGGACTCTCCACGTCCTGCCGGCCGCGGAAACCGAGTTTGTCAGCCCAGTCCGGGTCGCGACCCCACCAGTTGACGCGGCCGGTTTCAAACACTTTGGCCGTGCCCTTGGCGTCCCAACACGGCTCGTTGTCGCGGTCGTTCACCACGGTGGCGGTGGCGAAGTATTTCTGGATGGTGCCGTCCGGTTCGTAGCCGCCGAGCACGAGCAGGTCGCCCACGCCGCCCTCGATGATCTGGAATTCGTAGGAGCGCATCCAGGGGCCGTTGAAAGTCTTGGAGAGATAATTCCCGTCGCGACCCGAGCAATGCAGGAGCACGCCGCTGTCCTTGGTGGCGTTGGTGCGGCCGCCCCACGTGGCGAGGCCCCAACGGAATTCGGCCACGAACCGGTAGTTCGCGAACCGCTGCTTCGTGTACAGCCCGCCATAATGCTGTCCGCTGATGCGGATGGCCGGCGCGCCATCCACCTGGTCCACGACCGAGAACACCCGGTGCGGATCCTCCCGGTGGAAATCCACCAGCCAGGTGTAGAACGACGAAAGATCGCGCCCGTTGAAGAGCCGGATGACTTCGTGCGGGACGATCATTTCGCTGTCGGAGTTGGTGATGGCTGGGGAAGGATCGCCAGCGAAAGTCGCGACCGTGGTTGCTGCCAGGAGGCCCAGAAGGGCGAGAAGTTTTCGCATATACGTCTTTTGCTCAGTTAGGTTGACCGTTGCTAAGGCGACCGAACACCCACGCGATGCCGCGTTCCAACCGCTCCGGCACGTGATCACCGTGTTTGCCGGATGGCTCGTAGAAAGTACAGCGCGCCGGCCGGGTGCGCAACACTTCGTAAATTTTGACACACTTCGTAAATATTCCGCGCGCCCTCGTTGGCTTTGTACGAATCCTCGGTGGGGCCTTCCACGCAAATCGCCTGCGCGTCGCGGAACGCGTGCCGGTTTTTCTGCACGAGGATCAGCTGGTCGTTGTCGAGCCGGGTTGTAGATCAGGTTGATCAACCTGACGGTCGCCGCATTGTGCCGCCTGCCCCCTTTCCGTTCTTTTCCTTTCAGGACGACAAGGCAATAAATTCCACCGCTGACCAGGGGGCAAATCGGCCTCATCCGCGCGTGGATTGACCAGGGAGCGCAGTGACGATCCGTGTCAGGGAAAAGTTTTCTTGGAATAGAGGTTTCTTCGGCGTCGAAGGCAGGCGTGACGCCGGCCCGATGCGCGGGTACGATTCCAACCCATCGGTCAAACTTTTCCGAACTCTACGGGGCCGTGACCGTGATTGTAATCTGGTCCTCGTAATTCCCCGCAGTTGCTCCCGCAGGGTCTCCCATGGTTACGATGACGGGAAGTCGTGTTCCATCCGGGGCAGGCGACACTCCGACGGGCAGATTCACGTTGGCTGTGCCGCTCAGATTGAGCGGGGTGCCATTGACTCTGAAAACATAGGGGACTTGGTCGGTCGTGGGGGTCGGGATCATTTTGAGCACCCCGAGGTTGGCGGAGGTGAATGCAACGGTACAGGCGGTGTTTTTTTTGATCAACAGATCGCAGCTTCTGACTTGCGCGCTGGCGAGCTGGCCGAAGTTCAAAGTTTGGGACGTGCTGCTGCTGAAGCCGCCGCCAGTGGGGACGATGGAGAGCACCGCTGTGGCCGGCACAATGACTCTGATGGTGATAGTTTGGCTGGTCAGCACGGTGCCGCTGTTGTAGGCACTGCGCACGCCAATGATCACCGTGTCGGTGTAGGTGCCAGGCGGCACGCCCTGCCCGGTTGGAACGAACAAGGTAAAGCTAAGGGGAATAACCGTGCCGGTCGCGCCGACGGCTGTACCGCCGATGACATTGTTAGCGGTGGCGGTATTGGGAGCTTGGAGCACGTAGCTCATCGCACTCGTTGTATAAAGCTGGTAGTTGAGGCGATTGGCTCCCGAGGCCAGTTGCCGGTTATAGCTGCCGCTGGTGGCCGAGGTTCCAGCGGTGACGGCGTAGGTGCGCGTGTAATCATCCGTCTTGGTAATTGTGAAGTTGATGGTGTTCGGGTAGGCAGTGTTGTTGAAGCACTGGTATCCTCCGGGACTTCCCGACCAGGTGATATTCCCGATCTGGATGGTGAATCGCGCGGCAGTTGCCGGGAGCGCAAGGGTCAGCCAAATCAAGCCCAATATGATTTTTCGCATAGATTACTCCGTGATTGGTAGCCGGATCGTCCCCAAGTCCACGTTTACATTTTTGTCCGTAGAAACGATGATGGTGAAGCTGGCTTCCGGACGATTTGACATTTCGCCGTGGTAGGAACCTTTTGGCAGTCCGTGCAGGTAGATTAGGCCTTTCCGGTTCGTGATGAATTCGGTGGTGGTTCCGTCTTCGGCAGTGAGCGTCCCGGATTGCAGGTCCGCGGGTTTGCCATCCGCCCAGACAAGCGTTGCGGTGATATTGGCGGAGGAGGGTTGGCCGATGCGGACGTGGGCGCCACTGCGGTAGGTGGGCTTTAGCAAAATGTCCCCTTGCTGTGGGTCGAAGTCAGCTTCCGGTCGTCTGGGTTCGATGGTCACGGGGATGTTGTAGTACGCGGTGAGTTCCGGCATCACCGCCGGAACCAGCCAGTCTTCCTGGGCAGCGAAGCGACCGCCCTGGGGTTGGACGCCGAGTCCGCCCTGGTCGCGCAGGCTTCCGGTGCTGTCAACGATTACGAAAGAATCCTGGACCGGGCGCGAGATTCCAAACTGGCCGTCGGCGTACACGATGGCGGTTCCCCAGCGGAGGCTGGAGCGGTTCTCGCCAGTGGTTTGCGTATCGTGGTTGAGGGTTATTTCGGCGTGCCGTCCGAAGTAGCGGACGCGCCCGTAAATGTCCTGTTCTCCCCGGCTGTCTGCCACACCAAGCGTGCCGTAGAAGGCCTCCACTGGGTTTTGCGGGCTGTATTGCACCTCGGTGCGCGTGGAGTGAGTGGCGGTGTCGTGGCTCGAGTACGCCGTGATGCCGCGGCCGAAATTGATAATGACCGAGAAAAAGCCGCTCCAAGAGTCTTTCGTGGCCGGTTCTTCATTGCGTTGAATGGTGAAGTCGGTGTTGACCCTTCCCCAGCGGTGAGAGAGCGTCAAGCTGCAGGTTCTTGACGTTGTTTCGTTGCGTCTGATTTGCTGGCTGTAGCCGATGCCGGCGCTCAAGTGCTCCCCGAAGCGCTGGGAGTAGCGCGTCTGGAAATCCCAGGTCCTGCCGGCGGAGGTAGCGGTGGCGAATGGGTTTGGCGGGGAGAAATCGGCGCTGGCATGGCGGACGGCAAGACTGAGCGTGCCGTCGGTGAACACGCTTTTGGGGGGCGCATAGTAACGGTACTGCAACTGTTCGGCGTGGCCGGTCCCGATTTCTTGGTTATGAGTAAACGCCAGGTCCAAGTCCAGCACTCCCGCGATTGTGCTAAGGACGGCCTCCGCACCCCCTTGTTGGCCGCTTCGCGTGGCCTGGGCGTTGACACCCATCGTCAGTGTGTCGGAAACACCCCAACGATGGTAGGCGCTGACAGTGGGCTGGGTCTTGTATTGATAGAAAGGACTCTGAGGGTCCGGCCTGCTGGGCAAGCCAACGGCGTAGTTGAACTGTGAATCGCCCTTTTTGAGAAGGCCCGGGTCGTAGAAGAAAGCCGCATTGATGTATTCTACCCGGCCCACTGGATCGGTGATGCGAAGGACTACGTTGTTGGCGCCGCCGGTGAGCGGGAAATTGTTGATCTGGTGGGGGCCGGCGTTCATTTGCAAGGTCTGGATCGTGTGACCGTTCACCAAGACCTCCACGCGGGAGTCTTCTTTGAGGTAAAAGGAGGATTGTCCCAGAGGGCTGGTGACCCGGTAGGGCTGCAGGCTGTCCGCACGGTGGAGAGAGAGCCCGGCCATGGGCAGGAACCCTTGAAAACCGGTCACGGGGTAGTTGAGGTCGCCCAAGGTCCATCGCAAACGGCTTTCCGGCATGTCCCAGATTAACCGGCTGTCTCGTTTTTCCCAGGATTTGCCGGGAGCTGAATTGATGCTCGTTTCGTTCTCGAGAACAAGACCGCGCAGGTTGAAGGCGTTTTCCAGCGCGATCTGGGGATCGGTGAAACCTTTGGGCGTGTTTCGGCTGGCTTCGGTGTAGTCAACGCCCCCGCGCACATTCAGGTACGCCGAGAAGTTGTTGGGTTCGACCGTTCGGTTTGCCCGGAACGCGGGTGTGCCGATCGAGATCCTGCGCCGCCGCTTCCACCGTCGCGCGC
>CAYIOH010000161.1:0-493 GCA_964364975.1 uncultured Bifidobacteriaceae bacterium | reverse complement strand
TCTCTGGTCTGGCGGAATATTCAATTGCAGGGTGAGATTTTGGTAATCGAACTTAACGTGGATGCCGGCGGTTTCGAGCTGGCTCGGGATGACCCACCCAGTGTTGTTGTCCCGCAGCTTTGCGTATAGTGCAGGCGGCAGGATTTGCTCGAGCTTCGCGCGGATGGAACTGATGTCTAGGCTGGCGATTTCGTTGTTGTTCACCCTGGCGTTAATCTCGCCAATGTCCTGCTGGTTCAGGGTGGCCGGCAGGGGAACAGTCAGCAAATCGGCGCGGGTGGTGTTGGCCATGAGCAAGAGGAAGGTGCTAAGGAGGCGGACGCCCCGTTTATTCATCGGCTGTCAGTTGCGCCTGGTAGCTTGTTTCTTTGAAGTCGGGGGGTAACGTCAGAACAAATCGCCGTGTGCGCTTCGCCAGTATGTTCTGACCCGTAATGGAAAGGATCTGGTCGGACGGTATTTTTTGGGTTTGGCCGCGCGCGTCGGTGAGCGT
>CAYIOH010000160.1:0-8153 GCA_964364975.1 uncultured Bifidobacteriaceae bacterium | reverse complement strand
TGATCTCAACGCAAGGAGTGAGCATCTGGCCGCTCTTCTCGATCATCTCCTGGCGCTGGGCCGGGTCGTTGATGACGTCGCGGTCTTCGTAGGGCAGGTTGTATTTTTTCAGCACGGCGCGCACGCCTTTGCTCCAGCCGCAGGTGGGTTTCAAATAGGCAATAATTTTTGGTTTGTTCATGGCTTTTTGGTTCGGCCATACCATGCCACAGTCCTTGAACCAGTCAAAGTCTAAAGTCGAACACCTCATGTACAAGGTTAGCGGGCGTCTCACGTGGTTGTTCGGACGGGATCGTTGACTTTAGACTTCGGACTCCAGACTTTAGACCGAAATGAACATTCTCATCGTGCCGGACAAGTTTAAGGGCACGCTGTCCGCTCGTGAGGCTGCGCAGGCCATCGCGCGCGGTTGGCGAAAAGCCCGCCCGGACGATGCGCTCCAACTCCTGCCTATGAGTGACGGCGGCGACGGCTTCGGCGAAGTCATGAGCCGGCTGCTCCGCGCCAAACCTCGAACGGTCAACACCGTGGATGCCGCGCATCGCCGCTGCAAAGCAACGTGGTGGTGGGAGTCAAAATCAAAAACCGCCATCATTGAATCTGCAAGAGTCGTCGGGTTGGCGATGCTGCCGCCGGGAAAGTTTCATCCGTTCGAACTCGACACCTTCGGGTTGGGTGCGGTGTTACGTGCGGCGCAGGCAAAAGGCGCGAAACAAATCCTCATCGGCATCGGCGGGAGCGCGACGAACGATGGCGGGTTTGGCTTGGCCCGCGCCTTGGGCTGGGAATTCCTCGACAAGCATGGACGTTTGATTGAGAAATGGACGGCCCTGCACGCATTGGCAGACATTCGCCCACCATTACTCCACCGGCTTGGAAAAATGATCGTCGCCGTGGACGTGCAAAATCCCCTGCTGGGAACGCGCGGCGCGACGCGGGTTTACGGCCCGCAAAAAGGCCTGCGACGCGGGGATTTTGCGCACGCGGAGCGTTGCCTGCTCCGGTTGGCGAGTATTGTAAAGCGCCAAAGTGGACAAGATTTGGCGCGCGTTCCGGGCGCGGGCGCGGCGGGCGGGTTGGGGTTTGGTCTGACGGCGTTTTTCCACTCACGGCTTGAGCCGGGATTCGAGTTGTTCGCCAAACGTGCGGAGCTTTCGCGGAAACTGCGCGCGGCGGATTTGGTCATCACGGGCGAAGGCGCGATTGACCGCTCGACGGCGATGGGCAAAGGCGTCGGGCAAATTGCGCGTAGCTGTCACGAACTCGGAATTCCATGTGTCAGTCTGGCGGGCACCGCCGTTCGCTCGCGAGAAGTGACCCGGCTTTTTGCCGAAGTTCACGCGCTCACGGATTTGACGGCGTTGGGCGCAGCGAAAAGAAAGCCGGCGCTGTGGTTGGAGAGGTTGGCGCGGCGCGTTGGAGTTCAGGCTTCAGCCTGTTCCGGTCGCGCGAAAGATCCGAGGCCAACGGCAAGCTAAAGCTTGAACTCCAACTCCGGCTGGCTACCGTCTCCGCATGAACCTTGAAGACCATTTGGGCGACGTCATCCGTAAGGCCCGCATGATGACCAAAGTATCCCCAGCCGACGCGGCAAAAGCCGCCGGACTCAGCGAAGCAGAACTGGCCGCGCTCGAAGATTCCGGCAAAATTGGCAAGCGACCGAATTTCGCCGCGCTGGCGGGGTTGATTGATTTGAGCGCCGGCAAGCTGGAGCGCCAGGCGGCGGGCTGGCTGCCCGGTGAAAAAGATTTGTCCACGTGGCGCGAGTTGCGCGTGTTCACAACGAGCGCGGAGGGCATCACTGTGAATGGCTATCTCGTGTGGGACGAAGTCACGCGGGACGCGGCGGTGTTCGACACCGGTTGGGAGGCGAGGCTGATGCTGAAGACCATCGAGGAAAACAAACTTCAACTCCGACATCTGTTCATCACGCACTCTCACCACGACCATGTGGCGGCGTTGGGCGCGATTCGCGAGGCGTTTCCGAAAATGAAGCCGCATTCAAGTTCCCAGCACGCGCCGGTGGACCAGCGCAACAAGCCCAACGAGATCGTCCACCTCGGCAGCCTGCGCGTGACTTACCGGGACACGCCCGGCCACGCGGAGGACGGCGTGACTTACCTCGTCGGCAACTGGCAGGACGATGCGCCGCACGTGGCCTTCGTGGGCGACGCGCTGTTCGCGGGTTCGATGGGCGGCGCCCCGCTGCACGGCGCGCTGGCGAAACAGAAAATCCGCGAGCAAATTCTCACCCTGCCGCCGGACACACTGATCTGTCCCGGCCACGGGCCGTTGACGACGGTGGCGGAGGAAAAGGCGAACAATCCGTTCTTTTAGTCGCAGGAGAAGGAACAGGCGTTGTCCGGTTTTTGTTTTGCAGCGACCGTCCGGCAAATCCAGCCGCGCAAAATTCAGTGAGACTGAAAACGATTCTCCCTCTACGTCCCTCGCGCAAGAACAGCGGCGGTAAACCGCGCGCCGCTCGCCAATCTTCTGACCGAGCAACTCTGGGTGCGCGTAAGACCTTGCCGATCTGCTTGACACGGGTTTGCCACAATCCTAAACTCACGTCATGAACAAGGCCGTATCAATTCAACCGCCAACGTCAGTGAGTATCGCCGAATAATACTGTTGGGCCGTGTGACCGCGATGAATGTTCGATCTTACAAGTGGGGCATTGCTATCCTGCTCTGCGTTACCATCTTTTTTGGCTGGCGCTCTTGGGTGCTGTTCGGACAGGCGGTCACGGCAGACTTCATCGACAAGGAATGTAAGATCACAGAGGGACTGTTCCGGGATTTTCCTCTCCAGACAGCCGAAGACAAAAAGGCACTGGCTTGGCGCTTGGAGTTTCTGATTGGTTATTACGAAAGCCGCAGCAACATATTGGCTGGCTCACATCTTGAGCAGATCGTCCGCCGCGATTATGAGCAGGCGCTCACGAACGCCCTGATTGCATTTCGGCGCGAGGCCACGAATGATCTCGGTAGTGACCCGCGCGCCTGGATTCAGAAGTATGGAAAGTAACCGAAAGCCCAACAAGCCAGATGCAGCAAACCCGGCGATGACACTTCAGTTCCATGCCAGGACCCCGTGGCGCCGGGTCGCTGATCTGGAACGTTGTGCGCGGGCACCGGGCAGAAATTGATTGCGGGCCGGAAGCACTATTTCAACCACGACGCGATTTTTTCACCCGACCATATTTCTTTGACCGGCTGACGTTCGCGCACGACCGCAGCTCGTTTTCCGTTCACCAAAACTTCCGCCGCCAGCGACCGCGTGTTGTAGTTCGACGCCATCACGAAGCCATACGCGCCCGCGCTGAGCAGCGCCAAATAATTGCCTTCGCCCACCTTCGGCAGTGGACGATCCTTGCAGAAAAAGTCGCCGGACTCGCATATGGGGCCGACCACATCTGATTTGATCAAGTTCCCGCTCTTCCGCGTCAGCGGCACAATTTCGTGATACGCGTCGTAAAACGCCGGGCGGATCAAATCGTTCATGGCCGCATCCACGATGACAAAGTTCTTCCGGCCCGTGCGTTTCACGTATTCAACCCGCGTGACCAGAATGCCCGCGTTGCCGGAAATGAACCGGCCCGGCTCCAACAAAATCTTCAGCCCGAGCGGTTTCAGCAGCGGCACCAACCGCGCCGCGTAAGTCTCCGGTGTCAAAATGCTTTTCGCCGTCGCCGAGTTCCACCATTGCGGCGCGCCGCTGGCAAGCGCGGGTTGGTAAACGATGCCCAATCCGCCGCCGATGCTGAAAAACTCGATGTCGTGCCGCTCCTTCAGCCGCCGTACCAGCGGCAGGACTTTGCGCACGGCCTGCTCAAACGGGGCCACCGAGGTCAACTGTGAGCCGATGTGCATCTGCACGCCGCGCAAGCGCAGGTTTTTGAGCCGGCTGGCGCGGGCATAAACGGCATCCACCTGCCCGAAGGTGATGCCAAATTTATTATCGTATGTGCCGGTCGTGATTTTCGCGTGCGTGTCCGCCGCCACGTTCGGATTCACGCGCACCGCGACGGGCGCGACTTTTTTCAGCCGGGCGGCCACGCGGTTGATGCGGTGCAATTCCGGCTCGCTCTCGGCGTTGAACGAATACACGCCACGCCGCAGTGCGAATTCGATTTCCGCCTCGGTCTTGCCCACGCCCGCGAACACGCATTTGCGTGGGTCGCCGCCCGCCGCGATGATACGCTGCAATTCGCCGCCGCTCACGATGTCGAAGCCGCTGCCGAGATTCGCCAGTGCGCGAAGCACCGACTGGTTCGAGTTGGACTTGATGGCGAAGCAGATCAGATGCTCGACCGGCAACATCGCGCGGTCCAGTTCGCGGAAGTGGCGCGTCAACGTGCCCTGCGAATAAACGAACAGCGGCGTGCCGAATTGGCGGACGAGCGACTCGAGGGAGACGCTTTCGCAAAACAGCTTTTTCCCGATATAACGAAAGTCATGCATGGCGCGAGAATCTAGGGTTCAAGCAACGAGGTTCAAAGTTCAAAGTTCCAGGCTGCAACAAAACGCCCGCCGGACTTCACAATCCGGCGGGCTGGAAAGGCGAAACCCAGCCTTACGGCTCCGCGAGAATCTTGGCGCGTTCCTTGTGATATTCTTCGGGCGTGATGTCATCAGCCTTGTACTTTCGCAGCAACTCCACCAACTTCGCTTCCTTCGACGCTGGCACCGCCGATGGCGGGGCTTCGAGGGGCGCGAACACCGCGGGTGTGACTTTGGTCACCGCGCCGGGCTTCGCTTTGCCGCGTTTCGCATTTCTGGCTTCCGCTTCGGCAGCAGCGGCTTTCTGGTCGGCCTCGCGTGCCTTGGCTTCGGCGGCAGCCGCTGTCTGTTCGGCCTTGATCACATCGGTGGATTTTCCCTTGGGCGATTTCACGACGGGTGCGGTCGTTGCCGGGGCAGGTGCGGGCTGCCCGGCCTTTTCCTGTGCGCTAAGTTCGGCGAGCTTCTGGCGCAACGCTTCACGCTGGCGCGCAGTTTCTTCAGGAGACGAGCGAATGATCGGTGTCGTGGAAGGCGGAGCTGTCACGGCTGCAGCCGGTGCCGGCGCGGCGGGCGCAGGTGTGGCGGGCGCAGGTGCGGGTGTGATTGTGGCCGGAGGGGGTTGCGCCACCGGCTGGAATGTGGGTGCGGGTGCGGCTTTCTTCTCGGCGCTCGGCGCTTTCAGGGCGGGTGTTTCCGTCGCTGGCGCCTGAGCATTCAACTCGGCAATTTTCTTGCGGAGCGCTTCGCGGGCCTGGGCCTGCGAAGGACTGTCGGACTCGGCCAAAGAGATTGAACCGGCACAGCACACCACTGTGCAAACCACCAATAAGGTCTTTGAAATCTGCATGGGTTTTCTTTACGCCAAATTTGAGTTGGATGCAACAGCATTCCCGGATGCGGGCGCCGGCAACGCCATCAAGCGTTGCCAGACGCCGGGAAATGGATAGCACAGCACCGAGCGCGAAATGAGGCCGCGCACTTCGGCCCGGCTGACTTTTACGCGCTGCTGTGGGTCGAGCACATTGGCAACGCGCAGCCGGGCGATGGTTTTCACGCCGATCAGTATCGGCCAGGCGCATGCGAGCCGCACGCGCCAATGATTAAATGGAATCAGATTTGTGTATTGCCATCCCGCTGCGAGATTTGACTCCGCAAGATCGAGGTAACGATTGTAAAGCGGACGGAATTTTAGCTCGTTCGCAAGCGAAAGCAGGTCGGTGGGTTGCAAACCCGCTGCCGCTAGTTCGTCCGCCGGGAGGTAGCAGCGACCCTTGCGCAAGTCTGCTGGCAAATCGCGAAGGATGTTCACGAGTTGTAGTCCCTTGCCAAAGCGGACGCTGTCAGCGAGCACCCGGGCGTCGTCCAGCCGCGCCGTCGGAAACAAGTGCGCGCGGCAAATCTTCGTCCAAAACTCGCCCACGCAACCAGCCACGCGATAGGTATAGTCGTCCAATTCAGCGTCGGTCCGGAGCGCGATGATTTGTTGGGGTTGGAGTTCAAGCTTTAGCTTGTCCGGCGCACGCTGAAGCGTGGACTCCAACGGCGCAAACCGCCGCAAATCCAGTTCCTGTCCTCTGGTGATCGTGTCGAGAACCTGGCGAACCAGTTTCAAATCTTCAGCCGTCAACCCGCGTAGCACCGCCAAGCTCTCCTCCACCTTCTCCAACAAGACGCGCTCCGCCGGTGAACCTTGTTGCCGCGCCAATTCGCCAAAATTCAGCGGTACGGCGCGGTTGCCAAGAATTCGATCGCGCAAATTCTGCAACGCGGTCAACCGTTGTTCCACCGGAACCAGCTCCGTGTCCGCGATGGTGTCGGTGGTGCGCGCGAGCAGGTAGGCCAGGCCGATTTGCGGACGCACTTTGCGCGGCAACACCCGCAGCGTTAGATAAAAGGAACGCGATGTTTCCTTGAGCAGGTTGTTGAGTAAAGGGTTCATCGGCAGTGATGGCTCACTCGTGCGCTTGCGTCTTGGACTGCGGCAGCCCTCTGCCGCTCTCAGCCGTGCGCCCATTCAAAAGCGCCAGAGGGCTGGCGCAGTCCAAAACCTGTCGGGCCAATGAGTGATTGCTGTGTGACATGGCTTAACTAGCCTTGCTCTGCACCCGTTTCGTAAAACTCTGCACCCGGATTACGGCGCGCTTGTGGACGCCGCGCGCGATCAACTCCTGCTCATCGCGGGCTTCGATTTGGAAAGAAATCTCTCTTCCATCGGTGTGGATGACGCGCGTGGTGATGGTCACTTTTGCGCCCAGCGGCGTCGGCGCGAGGTGACGCAACTCGATCTCCATGCCCACGGTGCGTTCGTCGGCTTCGAGAAACGGCTGCAACGATTCGCGCGCAGTCCGTTCGATCAACCCAATCAGATTCGGCGTGCTCAAGACCGCCGGCATGCCGTCGCTGGCGAACGTGATGTTATGTTCCGGCCCGACAACAAAACTAAATTCGCCCGTCGTGCCGATTTTTTGGTGGGATTTCATTCAGAGCCAGTTAGTGCAAGAAGAACAACCGTTAAACAAACGATCATTGATAAATGACACTCTGCGGGTGGAGAGTATGTTGCGGAGGCCCGATACTACACTTAGCCTCCTCACCCACGGCTCCAGGAATGTAAGTGCCTCCTGAGGGACAAGTGGGCATTTCTTTAACTGGCAAACCGTTCGTCTCGCTAAAAAGATCACCCGTTGTGGGAACATCTTGCGGGCCTTTGTGATTTACCTCGGCCCAATGGATTTTAGCCTCTTGGATCCAGCGGAGATTGTTGACGCAGGCGTTTGTAGAGACAACCGTCCTCGTTCTTACGAAATTTGGTACTGCAACACCGCCGAGGATAAACACGATCACCGCAAAAATAATTCTATGTGAAACCTTCGATCGCCGAAGGCTAAAGAACGCGATTATAGGAAACGCACCTAGAAATAGGCCGTAAAATAGTATGTCTTTCGTTGCTCCGCTCATTTTGATTGCTTGAGCAATATTCTCCACCTCGCCAACTGTTTCGCTACTTCTTTCGTTCCCGGCGCGCCAGTCAGGTTTCGTCGGGACATCGCGCGCTGGAGATCAAACACGCCCAGCGCGTCGCGGCCAAAGGTTTTGTCCACGGATTGCAGTTCCGCGAGTGTGAGTTTGTTCAGTGCCTTGCCCGTGCCTTCGGTCAGCGCCACCACTGCGCCCACGACGTAATGGGCTTTGCGGAACGCCATGCCTTTACGCACGAGATAATCCGCGAGGTCGGTCGCGAGCAACGCCGGGTCGCTCGCGGCGGCCAGGCACGCGCGTGGGTTCACGGTGGTGTTCAGCAGCATCGCGCTCATCAGCCGCACGCACGCGCGCACCGTGTCGGCGGTGTCAAACAGCCGTTCCTTGTCCTCCTGCAAATCGCGGTTGTAGGTCATGGGCAGGCCCTTGAGCAGGACCATGAGCTGGTTGAGGCAGCCGATGGAGCGGCCGGTCTTGCCGCGGACGAGTTCGAGGATGTCGGGATTTCGCTTCTGGGGCATGATGGAGCTGCCGGTGCAGAGGCTGTCGTCGATCTGCAGGAATCCGAATTCGGTGGTTGCGAAGAGAATGAAGTCTTCGCAGAGTCTGGAGAGGTGGATGGAGGTCACGGCCATGGCATAGCAGAAGTCCAGGAGGAAGTCGCGGTCG
>CAYIOH010000159.1:0-8176 GCA_964364975.1 uncultured Bifidobacteriaceae bacterium | reverse complement strand
CCATTGAATTGTAACCAATTACTGTTGTGGAACTTATAGCCGGCCACTTGTGATTCTTCATATCTAAAAACTTCAGAGTTACTTTTGGCCGGAAGCTTTGCGCGGAATGTGCAATTACAATCCGGACATAAAACAGCCGAACCGGCCGGGTTCAAAAGGAATCAAAACGACAACTCACACGAGCCGCCGTGACCAAGGGAATCAACGGTTAGAGGACCGCGAAATAGCGGGGAGGAGGACTCGGGGGAGAATCAATGAAATCGGGGTGCAGTTGAGGAACGAGTGCCACCGCGTCCTCTGCGTCCGTTGGCGCGAATGGGGCAACGATGCTGCGGAAGTCGCAGAAAAGTTCCGGTGACTTTTCGGTTTTCACCAGAGGGAGTTTGCGCTGTTCGCGTTCTTCCTGCTGACGGCCTTCGCGAATGCCGAGACACATTTTGCAGGGATGCTTTCCGTCGAACGTCTTCCCGACAGCTTCACTGAATGAGTCGGTTCGCGAGAACTCCGCGAGCATGCGCGCCCAAGCAACCGACTGGAGGGCGAGCCAGTGTCCGCCCAACATACAAAATAGGGCAAGGAAACTGGCCGTCAGGCCGGTTGCTTTTAACAGTCGCGACTTCATTCCAGCATCAACATGAAACTGGCCCGCTACTTTGATGTCAAGCAGCCGGAAGTGCCAGCCGTGTGCTTCATCCCAGGGGGGACTGCCCATTTTGAACCCGCTTGACCCTTTGGGCAAACTCCCGTCGCACCTTGGCCTGCATCAGGCGGATCAACTGGAGCGGCGTCTCCCCGGCCACAGAGCAGCAGACTTTCGCCCCATCCTTCCGCCGCCGCACCAATCCGGCGTTGACGAGCACGCTTAAATGTTTGGAGACATTCGGCTGGCTTGTCCCGGTGGCGACGACGAGTTCATTCACGCTCCGCTCACCGGTAGAAAGCGCGTCGAGTAATCGAAGGCGCATTGGCTCGCCGAGCGCGGTAAAAACGCGGGCAATGGATTCCACCGCCTCCTTCGACCATAGGCAGGTTGGCAAATTGCTTCGGCGTCGGGGGCACATCAGTTCGTTCCATGCTTCCTCAAACTCTTGAGGAAGCCTTCAAACAAGGTGCGATGCTCCTCCTCGTTGGCCAGGATGCCAATAGCGAGGTCCTGCGTAACGTGATCCTTCCCATCACAGGCGGTGATGAGCCGCCGGTAATGCGTGATCGCGTCCTTTTCCGCCTCCAATACACCTTCAACGACGCTCCTGACGTTGGTGGAATCTTTCGGTGGCTGAAGTGATTTCTGGTTGCGCGCAAGCTGGAGCGAACCTGGCGGGCACACGCCCAACTGTTTGAGCCGGTGCGCGAGCTTCGTCGCGTGGCCAAGTTCTTCGGTCACGTCTTCCGCGAGGGATTCGGCGACTTCCTGCGCACCCAGGCCGTCCAGCCAGACGGAGTTGGCGAGGTAGTTTTCCACCGTTTCGAGTTCGGCGGCGTAGGCTTCTTTCATCAGGTCGGTTACTGTGCTGTTTGTTTTGTTTTTCATATCAATCAGATTCAATTCGTTCTCTTGCTACCGAGCCGCGAGCGGGGGAAAAGTTACAGCTTCAAACGATGGGCGCGTTTTCACACGTGATGGCGGGGCGTTTCGCCACCTCCATGTTGAGCATGACTTTGGCAATCGGCCGTTCCGACTCGTGCGCATGGCTTGCGTGGCCGAAGCGCGTGATAGCTAAGGCGACTGCCAAGCCTGCCAGCAGGGCGAGCGAAAGCTTGAGGCGGTCGTGCGCATGGAATTGCAGTTCCGGCAGCAGGTCTGCGCACGCGATGCACAGAAATGTTCCAGCGCAAAAGGCCAGGGCGCACCCAAGCCAGGCCGGATGTTCGTGCGCCCAAGGACCAGCCCCCAAATAAAACAAGAGTGCGCCCAACGGCGTCACCAGGGCGAACGCCAAGTTCACGAGATGCCGTGAGGCACGCGTCGAGCCGCCCGCAGTCATCAGCGTGATGATTGCCAGCGCGCCGAATGGCTTGTGCAGAATCACCGCCAACGCCGTGCCCAAGCCGAGCGCGCCGCCATGACCGTGAGTGTCAGACGCCACGGCTGCGGCCAGGGCCAGACCGTCGAAAATGGAATGGAGTGACAACCCAATCGCAACCCCCATCCAACTCAAGCTGCGCGCCGACCGCTCCGCCAGAGAATGTGGGTGTCCACAAGGCTCGACCGGACTGCCTTCAGTCACGTCGTGGTGATGGAACGGCAGGAAGCGCTGAAGGAAAAACATCAGGAGAAAGCCGCCCAACAGCCAGCCGGTTGCCAGATGAGCGGAGTGCAGTTCCCCCATTGCGTGCGGCAACAAACCCAGCAGTGACAGTCCCAGCATCAAACCGGCGACAAAGCTGATGGCAATTTGCAGGCGCGCATGAGTCAACTTGAACAGTGTTGGCAACGCACCTCCCGCCAAGGCCGCGAATAAGGCGAGGATGCAGTAACCAACCAGCACCAGCGTCGGGGAAGAGAAAAGAGAGTTCATGGTGATAAAACGGGGTGTGGGTGCATTGGTGGTGGCAAGTGGCTTTCTGCGGAATAAACGGGACAGCTTTTTGCCGGCACGACTTCGACTGGCTTGCGTTCGTGTGGTTCAAGTTCTTCTCCCTGCCGCACCAGGCGAAAGCTGTTGGATACGACCAACAGCGAGCCGGACACATGAAAGATGGCTGCCACGATTGGGCTGATGTAGTTCAACGCTCCCAGCGCCATGCCGCCTACCACGAAACCAAGCCCGAGGAGGAAGTTCTGGTTGATCACCCGGCGCGTTTCACGCGAGAGCCGCACGAGAAACGGCAGCCGGCGCAGGTCATTGTTCATCAGCGCAATGGTCGCGCTATGAATGGCCACTTCACTTCCCGCCGCGCCCATGGCGATGCCGAGGTCGCCGGCGCTCAACGCGGGCGCGTCGTTCACGCCGTCGCCCACCACGGCCACGCGATAGCCTTTGGCGCGGGTCTGGCGGACAAATTCCACTTTGTTCTGCGGCAGGCAATCTCCCACGACTTCATCACAGCCAAGCTCCAGGGATACGCGGGCGGCAACCGCTTGGCGGTCGCCACTCACCATCGCGACCCGGCGCACGCCATTCAATTTAAGTTCCTCAAGCGACTCCTTTGCTTCGGCCCGGGTTTGGTCCTGCAAACCCACCCAGCCGATGCACTGGCGGTTGCGCGCGACGAAAATCAAACTCCAGCCTTCGGCTTCGTTCAAGTCCACTGAATCCATGAAGTTGCCGTCCACGCCATTGTCCTGAAGCCACCGCGCCCGCCCGATGACCACCTTGTCGCCGGCCAGCCTCGCCTGGATGCCGCGTCCGGCGGTTTCGGCAAAGTCCGTCGCTTCAATGAGCGGAACGCCGGTTTCAGTCGCCAGTTGGACCAGAGCTTTGGCGGTGGGATGATTGCTGTATTTTTCCGCTGCTGCCGCCACGCGCAGCAACTCCGCCGGAGTCGCATTGCTCAGCGGCGCAAGCCGGCTGACGGCGAGTTTGCCGGTCGTCAGTGTGCCGGTTTTGTCAAAAATGAACGCGTTCACTTTGGCCGCCAGTTCGAGGTCGCCCACATTCTTGATGAGGATGCCCAGCCGGGCCGCAGCGGATAGCGCCGCCACCATTGCCGTGGGCGACGCCAGAACAAAGGCGCACGGACACGAGACAATAAACACGGAGACAACCCGGTTCAGGTCGTGCGTGAACAACCAGACGAGACCGCCGATGCACAACACCAGCGGAGTGTAAAAGCCCATGTATTGATCCATGATGCGGACGATGGGCAGCTTGGTTTTTTCCGCCGCGAGGATCAGATCGCGCACGCGGCCCAGCGTGGTGTCCCGCCCGGCGCGCGTGACGCGAATATCCAGCACGCCCGTCAGGTTGATGGTTGCCGCAAAGACTTCATCACCGGATTTCTTGTCCACCGGCAATGATTCGCCGGTGATGTTCGCCTGATTGAACGAGCCTTGGCCGGTCACGATGACGCCGTCGGCGGCCACATTGTCGCCCGGCCGGACCCGAATGATGTCGCCCGCCGCCAGTTCATGCACGGCCACTTCTTGTTCCTCACCGCCAGTGACGCGCCGCGCCTTGGTGGGCGTGAGCTTGATGAGTGAGTGAATGGAAGCCAGCGCGCCTTCCGCCGTGCGCGTTTCGATGATTTGGCCCAGCACCATGAAGAACGAAACAATGCCGGCTTCCTGATAATGCCCCGAGGCAAACAACGCCATCACCGCCAGCGCAACGAGGGCATTGGTGCTGAGCGATCCGCCACTCACATCCTTCAAGGCGACGCGAATGATCGGAAACCCGAGGATGAACGCACCGGTCATCGCGCTGAATCCGGCCACCGTCTCGCTATCCTTGAAGAACCACGCCACCAGGAACGAATTGAATGTCAGCGCCAACCCGGTTAGCGTATGGGCCAATTGCGCCTGAACATGCGAATGATGCTCGCCACAAGCACACGCGCCGTCGTGCGTGTGCTCGGGCAGAAGTTCGGCATGGGAGGTGACTCTCATGGAATAGGAAATCGCTTAACTCCCGGCCTTGTCCTGCCGGGCTTGACCCACCGCGGTAGTGTCGGTTTCAGAAAGTTCCGCGTGCGGAGACGGCTGGGACGTTTCCGCCATCCCGGTGAACTGCACCGAAGCCACTACTGCCCGCAACCGGGCATTGACCGCACGGGCCGATTCGGCCAATAGCGAATTATCCTCGGTGTGACACAGGTGTTTGAGGTCGGCGGTAGCCAGCGTGCAAGTGCCGTCCCCGTTGTCCCACAGACAGACGTGGCTCGGCATGAGCAAGGCGATGTCGGGTTCTTGTTGCAGTGCCTGATACTCCCACGAGGGCACCCACACTCCCAGAATGCGGTAAGGACGAATCTGATGCCCCAATTTCTTCGCCAACTCCGCTTGCAGATCAATCTCGGTGATGACGACAAACTCTTCCTCCGTCAGCGCATGGTGCGATTCGCGAAGGGCGCGGTCGAAGGGTAGCTTCACTATGGTTGAGATGCTGTATTGTCCCATAACTCATTTCCTTTCTTGTTGTTCGTTGCCGGCTTGGAGCGGATATGGCCAGGCGACCAAGCCGCCAGTGATGAATTTGACGTTGTTGAAATCAGTGCCGTCAGAAGGGCGGTTGTTCGGTTTGCCGATGGCCGGGTTGTCGGCCCGGGCGCGGGTTAGCAACTCGTCCAATTCACCCCGGGACAACTCGCCGACAAATTGGTAACAAACGGTCCCACCGCGCAACAAAAGGAGGCTGGGAGCCGACACGACGCCAAAGCGGGCCGCGAGTCCGGGCGATTCAGCCAGACTGGCCCTCGCAATCGTTAAGAAGCCTCCGCAGCGCGGCGCCGCGTTCGCCAGCAGGGCCAGAAGTTTTTGACTGGTTGAGCAACCGTCGGCGCAAAAGGCCAGCAACACCGGCATCTCGGATTGCACAACGCGTTCGGCAAACGAACGGTCGGCGATTTCGACGATGGTGTTCGGGGAAGTCATAGCTGCGTCAAGGGTTGTAAGGATGCGCCGGCTTCGCTGGGTTTGTGCTTTGCGCTGCTGCGCGTGGCTACCACGGTTTCACCGCTGACCACTCTGTCGCCGGGCGTGACTCGGATTTGCGCAGTCAACGGAAGATACAAATCGCGACGCGAGCCATATTGGATCAACCCCAACCGCTGGCCGCGCGTCACGATGTCGCCCACGTTGACCCACGAGACGACGCGACGGGCCAGCAAGCCGGCGATCTGCCGCACGGCAATCCGCTCGCCGGGCCGCTCGTTCGACTCGATGCCGATGAGCACGTTCTCGTTGCACCGGGCTGACTCGGTTTTCAGCGCGCTCAAAAACTGGCCGGGTTGGTATTTGAGGAAAGTGATTTTGCCGGCCACGGGCGCGTTTTGCACATGCACATCGAACACAGAAAGGAAGATCGAGACGCGACGGCACGGGCCGATCAGGAATTCCAGTTCGGTGGTTTCCTCCACGCAATCCACCAGTCCGTGCGCGGGCGCCACCACGGCTTCCGGAGCCGTCGGCACCCGCGGTTCGGGATCGCGGAAAAAGTAGAGCGTGAAAACTGAAAACAAAATCCACACGCCAGCACCCACCAGCGCGACGAAGCCAACCGACGATTTCAGCCATAGGGCCAAAACTGCCCCAGCCAGCCAATGCAGCAGCCATCCCAAAGCGCGTCCGATGACGCGTCGTGCGGCCATAGAGGATTTGGAATTCGGTTTCATGGTGTGGGCGGCGTTCTGAGTTGGGCGGAAGATTGATGGCCAACCGCCGCCACATGGGCCTTGCGTCCATGAACCCGTTCGTAGGCGCGGCAGAACGGGCACAGCTTCGCTTCGACTTGCTGCACCAACCAAAATGCGAGTCCGCGTTGCCGTTGCCGGGCGCGCCGACAGACCGGGCAGTTCGCGCAGACCCGGGCCAGGGTCTGGTCAAACGATGACGCTTTTCGCGCACTCATGACAGTTGATTCCGAATCGGCGATTTCAATGCCTCTTCCACAGCGGCCAGTGCATGTGCGCGTGTGGTGTCGAAGAGCGGCACGCGACTATCCCCGGCATTGAGGAGCAGTCCCAGTTCCGTGCATCCCAAGACGATTCCTTGTGCGCCCATCTCAACCAGCCGGCTCATGATGCCGGCCATTTGCGCTTTTGACTCGGGCCGAATCGTGCCGACGCAGAGTTCCTCGTAGATGATTCGATGCACGGTGTCCCGGTCCTCGGGGTTCGGAATCACAACCTGCAATCCGTGCTGGTTCGTCAGGCGGTCTCGATAGAAACCGTCCTCCATCGTGAATCGCGTGCCCAACAATCCCACCCGCTGAAGGCCGGCCTGCTTCACCTGCTCGGCCGTGGCGTCGGCGATATGCAAAAGCGGAATGCCGATGCTGGCCTGAACCGAGTCGGCCACAATCAGCGTCTTGCGCGAACCCGCTGGCTATGCTACTGTCCCGCTGTGCTCCAAAACCAATGCTTTATGGGTGATTCATCTGAAACTCCGCCTGCCGGAGCTACAGGTGCTCGCTGCTTTAACTCGGAGTCGCGCGCCGATCCCGCTATCTTCCGGCCCTTTAGGGTCGCGTCGGGGTGCTTGCTGGCGGTGCTTCTTTTCCCGGCGATCGCGATCCCGGAGGAGATCGGCGTGTGGACCCCGATCGGGCCACGGGCGGCGACGGTCTTTGCGCTGGAGCGGGACCCTCTCAATTCCGGCGTGTTGTATGCCGGAATGTATCTTGGGGGCCTGTACAGGAGCCAAGACCACGGCCTGACTTGGAAACCGCTGCCGTCCGACTTCTCAACCTCCACCATCTTAGGAGTCGCCATCGACCCCGTGACGGCGGGGACACTCTACGCGGCGACCTACGACCGGGGCATCTACAAGTCGGTGGACAGTGGCACCACGTGGACGGCGCTCCCAGTGCCGAACACGACTCCGGTGCAAGCGATCGCGATCGATCCACGGAATCACCTGACGATTCTGGCGGCCACCCATGCGGAAGTCTTGCGCAGCGCGGATGGCGGGCAGAACTGGGCATCCTCGACCGGCGCCGGGCAAGGCGCGATTACGATGTTGTTCGATCCTGAAACGCCCGGTCTTGCCTACCTTGGAACGAGCGGTCGCGGCGCCTTCGTGAGCCGGGACAGCGGGCTGAGTTGGGCGCCGTTTCGTGACGGATTGGCACCGGAGCATGTGATCAAGTTGGACCTCGATCCTGCCACGCCCGGCGCCGTGCTCGCGAGCACGGGCGAAGGACTGTTTCGTACCAGGCCTGACGGCAGCGGTTGGGAGAGTCTGACCTACGATTTACCGGTCCAAGCCGTCGGCCAGACACTCCGCCACCCCACCACCGGCACGTTGTTTGCGGCCACCGACTCGGGGGTGTTCCGGCTCGATCCGGACGCGCCCACTCACTGGATACAGTGGACCACCCGTGGGGCGCGCCATCTCCTCATCGACCCGGCCGGCACGTTCATCCATGTGGCGTCAATCCTCGGGTCCTTGAGCGTCACGCGTGATGATGGCCGATCTTTCCAGCATGCGGATTTCGGGATCCAGAATCGCTTCATTGAATCCTTGGTCACCATCAATGCCTTTGGCCAGACGGTGATCTACGCCGGCACCGATCAG
>CAYIOH010000158.1:0-8200 GCA_964364975.1 uncultured Bifidobacteriaceae bacterium | reverse complement strand
CCAGCTTGTTTTTACGAGCGGGCTGTTGGCCACCGCGCGCGCGGCTGCATCGGCGGCCTGAACGGGCTTTGCGCCATTTACGCGCACGGTCACGACGCGGTGAACGCCTTCGCCATCGCGCACGATCATCTTCGCGAGTTCGAGGCAGATGTGGTTGAGGGCGGCTTGGAAAACTTCAAAGTCCTGTAGGAGACGACGTGAGGAGTCTCTAACTTTTCCCTGCTTTGATTTGAGACTCGTTACCTCGTCTCCTACAAGCAAAAAATTTCCTGCCAGCCCATTCGCCAGCACCAGCACGGTGTCGTTGGTGCTCATGTCGCCATCCACGGTGATGCGGTTGAAACTTTGGGCGACTGCTTCACGCAACGCGGCTTGCAAGGCTTTCGCTTCAATCGCCACGTCCGTCGTGATGAAGCAGAGCATCGTGGCGTGCAACGGAAGCGCGGCGGGGCGTTTGCCGGTGGCCGACATTCCCGGCTGAATCATCCCCGCGCCTTTGCAGATGCCGCCGATGCGCGCGGTCTTGCCGCCAAGTCTTAATTCGACGGCGACTTCCTTGCGCTTCGAGTCGCTGGTCATGATGGCCTCGGCGGCTTCGGCGGCGTGCGGAGCGTCGTTGCCGAGAAGTTGCACGGCTTCGAGAATGCCGCGTTTGACGTTCGGCATCGGCATAGTGACGCCGATCCGCCCGGTGCTGCCGACGAGAACGTGTTCCGCCGGCATGTGTAGTTGCTTCGCAAGCACCGTGGTCATTTCGAGCGCGTCCTTCAGCCCCTGTTCGCCGGGGCAGGCGTTGGCGCTGCCGGAATTGACGACGATGGCTTGCGCAGTGCCGCTCTTGGCGCGTTGAGCGCAGACTTTGACCGGCGCGGCGCAGACTTGATTCGTGGTGAACATGCCGGCCACCGTCGCGGGCACTTCGGAGACGATGAGCGCGAGATCGCGCTTCGGGCCTTTGTTCGAGCCTTTGCCGGTGCCGAGGCGTTTGATGTCGCAGAACACGCCGCTGGCCAGAAAGCCTTGAGGCGCGGTGATCGAGCCGTGAATTTCTTTGAACTTCAGTTTCATTTTCTGGAATTCATTGAACCACGAAACACACGAAATGACACGAAAATCAAACGTCTGCGGATCCGCCGTAGCGCAGATTGGCAATCTGCTGTATCCGCCGACTGGCAGCCAGCGGGATGTCTGAACCGCGCACGGCCTGCGGATTGCCAATCCGCGACACAGCAGACTACCAGTCTGCGCCACTCTGCTCGCGACCATGCCGTGCTGTGTATTTCGCGGTCAAATTTTCACGGCGTCAATTTCCAGGCGCACCATGCGAACGTGGATTTTCCCGGATTCGTCCGCGGGATGTTTCGCGACGTAGCGCTCCACGACAGAGGCGATGAATTCCTCGCGCAATTCTTCCGGCACGCGCTGCGTGTAGGGCATCCAGGTGGTTCGAAACCAAGCCGCAAAACCCGCGCGCCCTTCGTGCGCGGCGAGCTTGGGCGTCAGTCGCACGCCGAGGGATTTGAACCCAAAACGCGGCAGCCATTTCTCGTAGACTTCCGGGGCGTAAAAAAAATACGCCCTGGGCATCCGGCGGAAGAATTCACGCCAACGCCTGAGCCGTATCACTGGCCGCAGGGCAAGGAAGACATCGTGCGCGTTGCCTTTGCCGCCGCAGGACACGACCAGCCGCCCGCCGGGACTCAAACACGCCGACGCACCTCGCAGAAACGCCTGGTGATCCTCCACCCAATGCAACGTGGCGTTGGAGAACAGAACATCGAACTGGCGCTCGAAACGAATCCGCCGCGCGTCCATCACACGAAAGTCGAGATTGGGAATTTTGCTGTGGGGGAAACGCTTCTTCGCAAAGCGAATCATTTGCGGCGAAGCGTCAACGCCGGTGGCCGACCCGTGCGGAACAGCCCGGGCGAGTTCCGCCGTGATCTTGCCATCCCCGCAGCCGACATCGAGAAGGTGTTCGCCACCGCGGAGTTGGAGCTTCGCGATCAGTTCGCGGGCCCAAGCAAGCTGCGCGGCGGAGTTTGCGGCGTAATCCGCCGCGTCCCACTTCGTTTTGATTGTAGGAGACGAGGTCACGAGTCTCTGATGTTTAGTTAGAGACTCCTCACGTCGTCTCCTACGACTGCAAATTAGACCAACCCGGCCGTTTCGGGGAAGCCGCACAGGATGTTCATACTTTGCACGGCTTGACCGCTCGCGCCTTTGACCAGATTGTCCTCGGCACTCATGACGATCAGCCGGCCCGTGCGCGCGTCCAACCGCCACGCGATTTCGATGACGTTCGTGCCGACGACGTTCTTGGTGTCGGGCAGCGCTTTGCCTTCGAGCAGGCGCACGAACGGTTCGTGGCCATAAGCAGCATGATAGCACGCCGCCACTTTTTCGCCGAGCGAGACCGCGCCCTTCGCGTCGTTGAAATGTTCTGTCGGCGCGAGGTAGAGCGTCGTCAAAATGCCGCGGTTCACCGGAATCAAATGCGGGGTGAATTGAATCGTTACCGCCGTGCCGGCAGCGAGTGAAATTTCCTGTTCGATCTCCGAGAGGTGGCGATGTTTCGGCACGCCGTAGGGCCGCACGCTTTCGTTGCACTCGACGAAGAGGCAATCTAGGTCGGCCTTGCGACCCGCGCCGCTCACGCCGCTCAACGAGTCGGCGATGATGCTCTTCGGATTGATGAGTTGCGTCTTCAGCAGCGGAATCACCGGCAGCAGGATGCTGGTCGGGTAGCAGCCCGGCGAGGCGACGAGCGATGTTTTTTTGATTTGTTCGCGGTAAATCTCGGGCAAGCCGTAAACGGCGCGGCTCAACAGTTCCGGCGCCGGATGGTCGTGTCCGTAGAATTCCTTGTAAACCGCGGCGTTCTTGACGCGAAAATCCGCGCTCAAGTCAATGGCCACGCCGCCGTGTTGAATCAAAGGCGCGGCGTATTCGGCGGCAACGCCGTGCGGCAGCGCGAGGAACACAACCTCAGCCTGCTTCGCCAGCACTTCCGCGTTCGGCTCGGTGAAGCGGATCGTTTTGGATTTGGGATGGCTCGCGAACCGGGGGAAAATCTGGGCGAGCGCTTGTCCGGCGTATTGGCGCGAGGTCACGGCGGCGAGTTCGACGTGTGGATGCGAGAGGAGCAACCGCACGAGTTCCTCACCCGAGTAACCGGACGCGCCGACAATGGCGACTTTCTTCATTTTCATCTGGCCTTTCACTTGGCGCGGCGACAAACCGCGCGACGTTACCGTTGGAGTTCACGCTTCAGCGTGTCACCCTGACAAGCTAAAGCTTGGACTCCAACAAAAAACCCCGCCGGATTGAACCAGCGGGGTTGGAAAACATCCAGCGCGATTAACGTTTCGAGTATTGGAAGCGTTTGCGCGCACCCGGCTGGCCGTATTTCTTGCGTTCGCGCATGCGCGGGTCGCGGGTGAGCAGACCCTCGGCCTTGAGCGCTGGGCGGAGATTCGCGTCGAACCGCAACAGCGCGCGGGCAATGCCGTGTCGCACCGCGCCGGCTTGGCCATTCGGCCCGCCGCCAGTGACGTTGATGCGCAGATCGAGTTTGCCCTCCGTGCCCGTGATGGTCAGCGGCTGGGTCGCCGTTCCGCGCAGCGTGTCAACGGGGAAATATGTTTCAAACGGCCGGCCGTTGACGGTGATCTTGCCAGTGCCGGAGGCCAGACGCACGCGGGCAATGGCGGTCTTGCGCCGGCCGGTGCCGAGATATTCGGGGGCTTTGGGTTCGGTAGCTTTAATTTCGGCCATGGTGGAAAAAGGCGTTGAATCGTTAAAAGGTTAAAGCGTTACAACGGTCAAGCCGCGGCTTTGAGCGCGGCGGGCATTTGCGCCGCGTGCGGATGATTCGGGCCTTTGAAAACTTTCAGCTTGGTCAGCAATTGCTGGCCGAGCCGGTTCTTCGGCACCATGCCCTTGACGGCGTGATGGATGAGTTTCTCCGGATGCCGCGCGCGAATGTCCGCCACGGACCGGTATTTCTCGCCGCCCTTCCAGCCGGAATAGGTCATGAAGGTCTTGTCGGTTTCCTTCTTGCCGGTCACGCGGACTTTCTCGGCGTTGATGACCACGACAAAATCCCCGGCGTCTAGGTGGGGCGTGTAAACCGGCTTGTTCTTCCCGCGCAAGATGTCGGCAACCTGCACGGCCAGACGACCGAGCACGGCGCCGTCGGCGTCCACGACGTGCCACTTGCGCTGGTCCAAATTCACTTTAGGCAAAAACGTTTTCATTTCTTTCCCGTTCAAAGGGCGCAAAAACTATCAGACAAGCGCCTGAAGTCAATAGCCCATTTCGGCTGGCTTTCCACCGATGAAACCGGGCAGATTTAGGGCAATGAACGGCAGCGGGCGCACTGAAACGGACATTCGGCCACCGGGCAGATGCCTAAGCAAGATTTTGCTTGGCACGCCGAACCGCCGTATTGCGGCCATCGCGGCCGCCGTCTTCGCGCTGGATCAACTTACGAAGCTCATGGTGCTGCACTTCCTACCGATGGCGGGCATGGAAAAGGTCATTGTGGACGGCTTTTTCAAATTCGTTCACTGGGGCAACACGGGCGCGGCATGGAGTCTCTTCCGTGGCAACAACCACCTGCTCGCCATCGTGGCGCTCGTTGCGCTGCTCGTGCTGTTTCTGAGCCGGCATCATTTCGAGTCGCGCACGGCGTTGGGGCAGTTTGCGTTCGGGCTGATCTTTGGCGGCATTGCAGGAAATCTCCTCGACCGGTTGCTGCCCAGCCGGCAGCAGGTCATTGATTTTATTTATTTCTACGTGAAGCAGCGCGGCGGTGGCGAAATCGGTTTCCCCGCGTTCAACGTGGCCGACAGCGGTATCTGCATCGGCGTGGGGCTGGTGTTTTTGATTACGTGGAAAAGTGACCGTGCCCAAACGAAACCCGTTGAATAGTTAAAGCGTTGAAGCGTTGAAACGGTTCAACGATCCAACGATTCGACGATGCCCACGCGAAAAGAAACTCTGACCATCGAGAGATCGCTCCCGTCCGAGCGGCTCGACACATTTCTGCGTCGCCAGTTCCCGGCGACGTCGCGCGGTACGATTCAACGACTCATTGAGGAGGGCCACATCACTATCAACGGCAAGCCCACCAAACCCACCCACGCACCACGCGCCGGCGAGGTCGTCCAAGTCGAATGGCCAGAAGCACGACCCGCCGAAGCGCAGCCGGAAGAAATCCCGCTCGACATCTTGTTCGAGGACGAGGCGCTGCTGGTTTTGAACAAGCCCGCCGGCCTGGTCGTGCATCCCGCCGCTGGACATGAAGAACACACGCTGGTCAACGCATTACTGCATCACTGCGCGGGCGGACTCAGCGGCATCGGTGGCGTGGCGCGGCCCGGCATCGTGCACCGTCTCGACAAAGAAACCAGCGGCTGCATGGTCGTGGCCAAGAACGACGACACGCATCTCGCGCTCTCAGCCCAGTTTGCCGGGCGGCAGGTGGAGAAGATTTATCACGCGATCGTTTGCGGTGTGATGGCGCGGGACAAAGGCAACATCCGCGCCGCCATCGCGCGGCATCCATCGCATCGCAAGCGCATGGCCGTCCGGGACGACGACAACGCCCGGGCCGCGCACACCAGTTACCGTGTGCTCGAACGGTTGCGCGAGGCAACACTTGTCGAAGTGCTGCTGCACACCGGCCGCACGCACCAAATCCGTGTGCATTTCCAATTCATCGGTCATCCCGTTGCAGGCGACGAAACCTACGGCCAGCGCCAGACGAAGCGATTGGCGGAGTTGACCCACTATGAAGCGCCGCGGGTGATGCTGCACGCCCACAAGCTTGCCTTCATTCACCCGCGCAGCGGCAAGCGCCTGAGTTTCAAAGCGCCATGGCCTGCGGATTTTGCGGACGCGGTAAAATATTTGAAAGCCGACTGAGTTGCGACGGCGGAACTTCATTGCGCAAATCGAGGTGCGGCACGCCCGTGCGAGACTGGCCAACCTGTTCACGGGAATCAAGAGGCCATCCCATGACGCCCGCCGGCTGCTGCTGCGCCTTCACCCGTGTCGAATTGAGATTGAACTTGCCACCCATCCGGCAATAATCCGGGTCGTAATGAGGATGACCGGCAGACCGTCCCCACCGACAGGGTAGGGACGGCGCTGCCGCGCGTCCTGCGTTCGATTAAATTTCGATGAACGATTGGAACATTCAATCCCGCGCGCACGCCTGCGAAGCTTGTGGCCAAGCCTTCGTGGATCGGCAGCCATATCACACGCTGCTCTTCGACGAGCGGCAGGATTTCCGCCGGCAGGACGTGTGTCCCGCTTGTTGGGAAAAGCAATTCAGCGACGGCGCGCGCGAACGCAAGGGATTCACCTCCTACTGGCAGGGCATCTACGAAGCGCCGCCGCAAGTGGTTGATCCGATTCACAAGGAAACCGCCGAAACGCTCCTGCGCAAACTCATCGAGCAAAACGACCCGCGCTACGTTCCCGCCGGCTACATCCTTGCCGTCATGCTCGAACGCAAACGTATCTTGAAAGTGAAGGAACAAATCGTCCGTGACGGGAAACGCACCTTCATCTATGAACAGCCAAAAACCGGCGACGTGTTCACCATCGCTGACCCGGACCTCAAGCTCGACCAGCTAGAAGAAGTTCAGCGCGACGTTGCCGCGCTGCTCGAACACGGCTTGAACCCGCCGCCGCCTGCCGATGCTCCAGTCGCGGTGTCTGTGCAAACCAAGCCCGAAACCGAAACCACGCCAAGCTGAATGAATTTACGATTTATGATTTACGATTTACGAATTACAGCGCCCGCGTGGCGGGCAATCGTAAATCGTAAATCGTAAATCAAAAATGCCCTTCGCCGTGTCCGACCTCGCTGTCCTCCAAACCCGCCTCGGCTACGCTTTTCGCGACGAGAATTTATTGCACCTCGCCCTCACGCATCCATCCGTCGCGCACGAGCAGGGCGTGCCCGTGGAACACAACCAACGTCTGGAATTTCTCGGCGACGCCGTGTTGCAACTGGCCCTCACCCGCGAGCTGTACGAAAAATTCCCTGCGTTCGACGAAGGCCCGCTCACCAAGGCCCGCGCGAAACTCGTCAACCGCCGCACGCTGGGAGTGCATGGGCGCGAACTGGGATTGGGTGCGCACCTGATTTTAAGCCGCGGCGAGGAAATGCACGGTGGCCGCGAGCGCCCGTCCGCGCTGGCCGACGCCTACGAAGCCTTGGTCGGCGCGATATTCCTCGACGGCGGTTTCGACGCGGCGCGCGATTTTATTTTGCATGAATTCAGCGCTGCGTTTGGCGGATTGAGCGTCATCCCCATTCTGGAAAACCCCAAAGGTGAGTTGCAGGAATTTCTCCAGGCACGATCCTCTGAGCCGCCGCAATATCACGTCGTCTCCAGCAGCGGCCCGGACCACGACCGCCTTTTCGAATGCACGGTGCATCATTCCAGCGTCGAATTGGCGCGCGGCTCAGGCAAAAGCAAGAAGGCCGCCGAGAGTGAAGCCGCGCTGGCTGCGTTGAAGAAGCTGCGCGAAACATCAACGAAACAACCTGGTGAAACCGCGTTGGCACCGCCGGAATGAGGAGACGAATCGCCGCAGTCTGAAAAGGGACGCGCTGAATTGAAGCGCCGATCTCCGTATCGGCGCGATGAGGGTTCAAGTTCGAGCTTCAGTTTGGAACTCAACTCGCTGACGAGCAGTCTCCAACCCGCCAAAATATTTTTTGTTTTCGTCGCCGGTTTACTGCAACAATAAGGGTATGCCAGCGCTCCTGCTCCAACTCAAGGATGTGACCAAACGCTACGCAGCGTCCGCCGGCGCGGATAGCGTGTCTGTGCTCGCCGACATCTCGCTCGAAGTCCCGCGCGGCGAAACACTCGCCATCGTCGGCCCGTCCGGTTCGGGCAAGAGCACGTTGCTGCAAATCATCGGCACGCTCGACCGGCCCACGGGCGGCGAAGTGCTGCTTGATGGGAAAAATCTCACCGCACTGGACGACCTGCAACTGGCCGCCGTGCGCAACCGGCAAATCGGTTTCGTCTTCCAATCGCACTACCTCCTGCCGCAATGCACGGTGATTGAAAACGTCCTCGTGCCGACGCTGGCTAAATCAGGTAGGGCGCCGGACACCCCCGGGCCCACCCCGTGGGTGTTGGGGGAGACAGGCCCCAAGCACCCCCCC
>CAYIOH010000157.1:0-8208 GCA_964364975.1 uncultured Bifidobacteriaceae bacterium | reverse complement strand
GCCGCTCATTCAATGTCGTGCCACGGCGCGCACGGAGTGACGCGCCCTACCCACAGCAATTCGTGTCCATTGGTGTCTATTCGTGGTTGAAAATGAACGCCACGGAACTCGCCAAAAAACTCAGCGAAAAATTCGGAGACCTCCTCTCCGGGCCGGCGGAATTTCGTGGTGAGTTCACGTTGAATGTCTCGGACGCCGAGCGAATCGTCGAGATTTGTGCGTTCGCCAAGAAAGAGCTTGGCTTCGATTTCCTCGTGGACATTTCGAGCGTGGACAACTACGGCGACGATCCCCGCTGGACGATTGTTTACGAACTTTACGGCGTTGCGCATCGCCAGTATTTGCGACTCAAGACCAACGTGAGCGAGGAAAAGTCCGAATTGCCGACGATCTCCGGTGTCTGGCGCACGGCGGATTGGCACGAGCGCGAGATTTACGACATGATGGGCATCCGCTTTCGCGGGCATCCTGACTTGCGGCGTATCATCATGTGGGAGGGTTATCCCTACTTTCCGTTGCGAAAGGATTTCCCGCTAGCCGGCAAGCCGAGCGAAATGCCGGACGTGGCGTTCAGCAAACCCGCGCCCATCGAAGGTGGCCCGTTCGTTACAGCGCCGGGTGGCAAGGATGCCATTCAACGCGAGCCGCGCGTGCGGACGCCGGAGAGTCCACAGCCTTGAACGATGCCCAAGCTTTATGAATACTTTGGATTGGTGGTGTTCTTTTACACGAATGAACATCAACCGATTCATGTGCATGGCGAGTTTCAGAACGGCCACGCCCGGGCGGAAATTTTTTTGAGAGAAGGCAAGATTGTGCGGATCGTTTTCTCGAACGTGAGCGGAAAACCTCCGTTACCGGGAAATAAAATGAAGGACTTTAGAACATTGGTGAAAGCCAAAGCCGACGACATTGTCCGGCGCTGGATTGAATACTTTGTGTTCAAGAAGCACAACAAGCCGGAACTCATTACACGGAAACTGAAATGAAAGCGGCGACGACAAAGTATCTGGAGATTGTTCAGGCGGAATACCTTTCCGGCTACAAAATCCGTCTGGCGTTCAATGACGGGATGGTTCGCGTCATGGACTTCGAGCCGTTTCTGCGTCAGGCCATGAACCCCGACATCACCAAATACCGGCAGCTTCGGAATTTCAAAAAGTTCCATTTGCATTACGGCGACCTGATGTGGGGAGATTTTGAAATGATTTTCCCAATAACGGATTTGTATCAGGGGAACATTCTCAAAGGCGAGGAAACCGCCCCGGCTCACTTTGTGTTAAGCGACGCTGTTTCGCCGGCCAAAACTGTTTTGGCGAAGAAAACCAAGACTGCGGCCACTGTTTCTTACAGAAAGACAAAGCGCGAGCCGCGCGTGAGAACGTCCGAGAACTAAAAAGGAAACATGCAGAAACTTTTCTGGAAAACCAAACGAGGCAAGACAATCGCGGCCACCGAAACTCCGTTCAAAACCGAGGACGAGTTCGAGCGGTTTATTCTCGGCACACAGGAAATCCTCTCGGGCATTTTCATTTTGAAGCGCCAAGTGCGCGCTGGCAAAGACATCCCTGACATGGTCGGCGTGGACGCGAACAATTGCGCCGTCATCATCGAAAATAAAAACGAGATGGTCGGTGAAGAAATCTTGCCGCAGATCATGCGCTACGCGGTGTGGGCTGAGACACACCAAGACACGATCAGGCTTTGGTGGCAGGAGGCCGACGCCACTCCTGACGGGCTTGAAATTGATTGGGAGCGTCTTGAAATCCGGCTAGTCGTGCTTGCACCGGCCATCAAGCCCACCGTTCCGCGACTCGTCAAGAAGTTGGGATATCCCGTTGACCTCTTCGAGATCAAGAAGTTCATCGTCGGTGCGGACGAAATAATTCTCGTGAACAAATTGGAAGCTCCGGCTGAGGAAGGCCGCGGCGCGGCGAAGGGGATGCAGGTTTACGACAAGGAGTTCTACAAGGATCGAAGAAATTCGCGCAGCGTAGATGGGTTTTTCAAGTTGCAAGCTGAACTAGAGCGCCTCGTGAAGCGCAAGGGCTGGAATCTGGATACGAAGATCAACGCCAACTACGCGGGCTTCAAGCATGGGTTCTTCAATGTCTTTGGCGTCGGATGGAGCGGGAGCAAATCGTTTGGAGTTTTTGTCAAAATTCCCAGGAGCAAATTTGCGAGGGCCAAGCGACTGTGCCCTTATCCATCCGAATATGACGACCGGTGGAAGCAGATTTGGATCAAGGCGAGTGATGACTTGAAGCCAGAGCGTCTGATTCCCGTGATCCAGCTTGGCTACGATTCAATAGTTGACGATGACGCTTGATAGAAACTTTTAGCTCAATGCCCTCCGTTCAAGAAATCGAAATCCGCGATTCCGCCGCGCAGGCCGCAGCGGCCGCGAAAGCTTTGCCGCGCCCGCCCGCCGAGGATTTGCAGGACATGCAGGGCGAAAAGATGGTCCTCAACATGGGGCCGTCGCACCCGTCCACGCACGGCGTGCTCCGCATCGTCCTCGAACTCGATGGCGAGATCATCACCAAGGCCGTCCCCGACATCGGCTATCTGCATCGCGGCGACGAAAAAATCGCCGAGAACATGACGTGGACGCAGTTCATTCCTTACACGGACCGGCTGGATTACCTCGCGCCGTTGGCCAACAACGTCGCCTACGCGCTCGCGGTCGAGAAGTTGCTCGGCATCCACGACAAACTCCCGCCGCGCTGCCAATACATCCGCGTGATCTGCGCGGAATTGGCGCGCATTTCGTCGCACCTGCTCGGCGTCGGCTGCTTTGCGATGGACGTGGGCGCGATGACGGTTTTCCTCCTGACCTTTACCGAGCGTGAAAAGATTTACAACCTGTGCGAATCGCTTACCGGCGCGCGGTTCACGACGAGTTACACGCGCATTGGCGGGGTTTCGCGCGACACCCCGCCCGGTTGGTGCGACGCAGTTCGCAAGTTCCTCAACGGAGTCGTCGTCAACATCGCCGAGGTGGAGACGCTGCTCACGCGCAATCGCATTTGGGTGGACCGCACGCGCGACGTCGGCGTCATCTCGAAGGAGACGGCGCTGGACTTCGGCCTCACCGGCCCGAACCTGCGCGGTAGCGGCGTGGATTACGACCTCCGCAAGGCACAGCCGTATCTTTGCTACAAGGATTTGCAGTTCGACGTGGTGCTTGGTTCGGTCGGCGATTGCTACGACCGCTACCTCGTGCGCATGGAGGAAATGCGCCAGAGCGTGCGCCTCGTTCACCAATGCCTCGACAAAATTCCCGGCGGCTTCGAGAACAAGTCCAAAGAGCCGGTCAACGTGGCCGATGGCAAAATCGTTTTGCCGGCGAAGAACAAGGTCATGTCGAGCATGGAAGAATTGATTCATCAATTCATGCTCGTGACGCAGGGCGTGAATTGCCCGCCCGGCGAAATTTATTTCGGGCACGAAAACCCCAAGGGCGAACTCGGCTTTTACATCAACAACTGCGGCGGCGGCACGCCGTATCGGATGAAGATTCGCAGCCCCAGCTTCGTGAACCTGAGTATCCTGTCGCACCTCTTGCCCGGCCACATGATGAGCGACGTGGTTTCGATCCTGGGTTCGTTCGACTTTGTGATGGGGGAGTGTGACCGATGATTGCCAGCCAAGACATTCAACGCAAAGGCGCAAAGACGCAAAGGCGCAAAGAGTTTTTCTTCCTTTGCGTCTCCGCGCCTTTGCGTCTTTGCGTTAAAAATTGAAATGAGTTTCACCGTTCCAGCAAACCTTGAAGCCGAGATTGACGAGCTGATCACGCATTATCCCGTGAAACGCAGCGCGTCGCTCATGCTGCTGCACGCGTTGCAGGAACATTTCGGCTACATCTCGCCGGAAGCCACGCAATGGGTCGCGCGCAAGCTGGGACTTCAGCCCATCAACGTCCACGAACTCGTCACGTTTTATCCGATGTTCCGGCAGCAACCGGTCGGGAAATATCAGATCAAGGTCTGCCGCACGCTGAGCTGCGCGCTGGGCGGATCGTATCCGTTGCACAAACATTTTTGCGAGAAGCTGGGCCTCGACGCGCACACGCACGGCCCGCAAACGACGAAGGACGGCAAGTTCACGGTCGAATTCGTTGAATGTCTCGCCAGTTGCGGCACCGCGCCGGTGATGATGTGCAACGATGCGTTTTACGAAGGCGTCAGCCACGCCAAGGCGGATGAGATTGTGGTGCAGTGCAAATGAAGCATCCACTCAAACCGCTCGACATACTGCGCGACCCGCCGATTCGCGTGGCATTGGTGGAAGCCTGGAAGGAATCGAGGCCCGGCCTGACAGGCGGGCATGAAGAAGGCGGCTTCATTGTGCTCGGTGAAGGTGACCGGTTGAACATGCGGCGCTGGCCGACGGGCGAAGGCAATTTGATTCGGGTTCCGAGCCGCGTCGGTTGCACGGTGGACGGGCTGCCGATTGTGGCGACGTTTCACACGCATCCGAATACCGGGCCGGACTTTCTGCAAGAGCCGGGCGAGACGGACAAGCGCGGCGTGAAAGAAGACGCCGATTTGAAGGGTGGCCTGTATGTCGGCGAGATTGTCGTCACGAACGAAATGATTTATTTGATTACGCCGGGTGGAACGGTGCGCGAGATGGACACGCGCCTGGAATTGCTCGGCTAAACGAAAGAACACGCATGAGCATGACATTGACAAGAGAAGACCTGACCGACGAATTCGCGGTTTCGTTGGCGCACATTCTGGCCACGGCGAATCGGCGAGCGCGTCAGCTTGGCTGCGATGTGGCGCAGAGTTTGGTCACAATTTCGCAGCATTTTGACGGCGGATTGTTTTGGCGGATCAATTACGGCCCGAAAAATCCCGTATCCCAGCGAGGCGGAGATTTGATCGTGGAAGTGAACGCCGAAAACGCTGAAGTGAAACGCGTGTTGCGCGGACAATGATCACTCTCGGATGCAACTTGTAAATCGTAAATCAAAAATCGTAAATGGAAGTTGGCTGCCCGACATGGATTTGAACCATGACAAACAGATCCAGAGTCTGCTGTGCTACCGTTACACCATCGGGCAAGCCGGCGCGTGTAGGAGCGTAAATCTTTCGGGTCGCCAGTCAAGCCGGCAGACTAACCAGCCCCGCAGGGGCAACATATTTGTAGTTCGTAATCCCCAATCGAGAGCAAGCTCCGTAAGGAGCGACATATGCCGCCCCGCTGGGGCTAGATCATTTTTGATTCGGTTCAACTACAAAGATTTCGCTCCTAACGGAGCTTGGAACTGATATGCCGAGCGAATACCGCCTCATCCTCAAATACGCCGATCAACCGGGTTACACGCCCGACATTGAGTGCTATTTGCGCCACGGCGGCTACGAGGTGCTCAAAAAGGCGCTCGCGATGTAGCCGCTGGACTTGCCAGACGGCAAAAAGAAATCTCCGCAGGAACAAATCCGCGACGACGTGATGAGGTCCGGTTTGCGCGGTCGCGGTGGCGCGGGTTTCTCGTGCGGCCTCAAGTGGAGCTTCGTGGACCGCCGCAGCGGCAAGCCGATTTACCTCATCTGCAACGCCGACGAATCCGAGCCGGGCACGTTCAAGGACAAACAGATCATTTACAAAGACCCGCACCAGTTGATTGAGGCCATGATCATCTCCTGCTTCGCGAACGACGTGAAGCTTGCTTACATTTACATCCGCGGCGAAATGCCCGAAGGCGCGAAGATTCTCAATCGCGCCATCAAAGAGGCGAAGGCGGAAAACTTTCTTGGCAAGAACATCCTTGGCAGCGGATACGAGTTGGAAATTTACGTTCATCGCGGCGCGGGCGCTTACATTTGCGGCGAGGAAACCGGCCTGATCGAATCGCTCGAAGGCAAGCGGCCCTATCCGCGCATCAAGCCGCCCTATTTCCCGGCGGTGCTCGGCCTCTACATGTGCCCGACCATCGTCAACAACGTCGAAACGCTCTGTGCCGTGAAGCACATTGTCGCGATGGGCGGCGCGGAATACGCCAAGCTCGGCACGCCAAACAACACCGGCACGCGCATCGTCAGCTTGAGCGGCCAGGTGAAGCGCCCGGGCTATTACGAGGTCGAAAACGGCAAAGTGACCATCCGCGATTTGATCCATGACCCCGCGTTCGGCGGCGGCCTGCGCGACGGGCGGAGTTTGAAGGCCGTGATCCCCGGCGGCGTCTCGGCCAAGGTGTTCCGGGCGGGCGAGAAGGTGAAGCTCAAGCGGCGAGGTCTCGATGGAAAGGAGACCGAGCAGGAAGTGGAGGTGTTGGACCTGCCTTACGACTTCGACAGCCTGATTGCCGCGGGCAGCATGTCTGGCTCCGCGGCAATCATCGTGCTTGATGACTCGGCGGACATCGTCGAAGCCCTGGCCAACATCAGTGAATTCTTCGCGCACGAGAGTTGCGGCCAATGCACGCCCTGCCGCGAAGGTTCGCTCTGGATGAGCGAGGCTCTGCATCGCCTCACGCACGGTGAGGGCCGCAAGAGCGATGCGGAATATCTCGTGAAGATCGCCGACAACATTCCCGGGGGCCGCACGATTTGCGCCTTCGGCGAAGCCTGCTCGTGGCCAGTGCAAAGTTTCGTGGCGAAGTTCAAAGATGAGTTCGTCGCCAAAGGCACAGCAGATGAAGAGCGGAGGGCGAAAGAAAAAAGTGGACCGCACAACGCGAAGCCGCAGCAGCATCACGAATTAGCCGAGGCACACTGAAATGAACGCGCCCATTTTCAACGCAAAGGCGCAAAGACGCCAAGGCGCAAATGGCTTTTTGCTTTGCGTCTCTGCGCCTTTGCGCCTTTGCGTTAAATAAAATGTCCGCCGCACCTACAACTGAAACCAAGCCCGCGCCGCCTGCGATCGAAAAGATCAAGGTCAAGGTGGACGGTCGCGAAATCGAAGTGCCGCGTCTTACGGCGGATTGGTCGGGCAAACTCACGCCGACGACGATGATTCAGGCCTGCGAGGCGGCTAAAGTGGACGTGCCGCATTACTGCTATCATCCGAAGCTTCCGATCGCAGGCAATTGTCGCATGTGCCTCGTCGAGTTCGGCACGCCCGCGCTGGGGCCAGACCGCAAGCCGATCATCAATCCCGACGGCACGCCGAAAATCGCCAAGTCGCCGCGCCCGGCCATCGCCTGCGCCACGCCGATTTCGCCGGGCATGGAAATTTACGCGAGCACTCCGGGCGTGAAGCAGATGCGCGAGGGCGTGTTGGAGTCGCTGCTCATCAATCACCCGCTCGATTGCCCGATTTGCGATCAGGCTGGTGAGTGCAAACTCCAGGAATACTCGGTGGATTACGGCCAGAGCGCGAGCCGCTTCGTTGAGCCGAAGGTTCACAAGCCCAAAGCCGTTGACCTCGGCCCGCGCATCATGCTTGACGCCGAGCGCTGCATCCTTTGCACGCGTTGCATTCGGTTCACGAAGGACGTCGCGGGCGACGACGCGCTGGGCATTGTCAATCGCGGTAGCTACAACACCATTGCAACTTTCCCCGGCCTGCCGTTCGACAACAACTACACGCTTAACACGGTGGACATCTGCCCGGTTGGCGCGCTGACCTCGAAAGATTTCCGTTTTCAGATGCGGGTGTGGTTTTTGAAGGAAACCAAGAGCGTCTGCACCAGTTGCGCGACGGGTTGCAATATCGTCATCGGTTCGCGGGAGGAAAAGGTTTATCGCTACACGCCGCGCGACAACGGCGCCGTCAACGGCCCGTGGATGTGCGACGTTGGCCGACTGAACTACAAGTGGATTCACCGCGCCGACCGCTTGAAGGACGTTTTGGTGCGTGGCCAGAAATCCACCTGGACGGCTGCGCTCAGCGAAATTGCTGACAAGCTCAAGAAGGCTCCGACTGGTTCGGTGGCGATTATCGCTTCGGCGCGACAGACGAACGAAGAGCTTTGGCTGTTGAGCAAACTCAAGGCAAAGCTCGGCGCAATCAGCGATGCCATCCCACGTATCGGCAAGGGCGACAATCTCCTGGTTGATGAAGACAAGCACCCCAACGCCAGCGGCGCGCGACTCACAGGAATCAGCTTCACTGAGATGGGCATCAACCTGTCTAAAATCGCCAGTGGCATTGAGCGCGGCGAAATCAAGACGCTGATCGTTTTTGGGGAAGACCTATTGAAGCGCGCGGTAAGCGCGAATACTTTACGCGAAAAGGAACTCGTCAGCGAGG
>CAYIOH010000156.1:6888-8212 GCA_964364975.1 uncultured Bifidobacteriaceae bacterium | reverse complement strand
GGCAACACAACACTAATGCCTTCCCCGAAGAATTTGAAGAGCGGAATCAGCAGGCAGTAACACAACACGCCACCGGCCATCATGATCGACGAAATCCTCGGCCCGATGATGTAGCCCACGCCGAGCAGTTCCGGCGAAATCTCGCACGAGATCGAACCGGACTTCAGCGGTGCGCCAAAAACCTTTTCCGGCGTATCTTTCCAAAGCTTCAGGGCGGACATCATCGTTTTGTAAACCAGCCCGATGCCGAACCCGGTGAAGATGGCTTTGGCGCTGGGGCTGGCGTAAGTGCCGCGCTTTACGGCGGCGGCGTCTTCGGCTTGTGCGGCTTCGGATGCCATCGCCCGCGATTCGGCGTTCGCGCCGGCCTTGAGGACTTCGGCGCACGCCGTGCCTTCGGGATATTTCAACTCTTTGTGTTGTGCGACAATGAGCGCGCGGCGCAACGGAATCATCATCAGAATTCCCAGCAACCCGCCAAGCAACGCCACGAGCATCACGCGGCCAATTTCAAGATCGAAGCCAAGAATCATAATCGCCGGCATCGTGACGCCTAGGCCGAAGGCGATGGATTCGCCCGCCGAACCGGCGGTCTGGACGATGTTGTTTTCGAGGATGGTGGCGTCGCGGCCACCGAACTTCGACCACAGACGAAAGAGTGCCAGCGAAATCACCGCGACCGGGATGGACGCGCTGACCGTGAGGCCGACCTTGAGCACGAGATAAAGCGACGACGCGCCGAACACCACACCGAGCAACGCACCGACGATGACGGCGCGCGGCGTGAATTCGCGCATCGTGACATGTGGCGGGATGTAGGAATGAAAGATTTTTTCCGGGCCGCTCTCGGGTCGCGCTGGGTTGGCCATAGTTTGCGGAATTGTTTCGCGGATGCCGCGCGGAGTTTACCGCAAGGCGGCGGGCTGGCTCAACTTATTTACGCAATCGTGCCATGAAGCCAGGCTCGGTGCCCGCGAGGTCAGCGCGGCGCTGGCGGGCCAGCGCTTCACCGTAAACGCGTGTATCGTGAATCATCATTTCAAGCCGTTTGGCGAAAGCGTCGCCCATGATCTTGCCGTCCTTCACATCTGCACCATCAGCGAACGACACGCCGTAGGGCAGCGTCCAGGCGTAGCATTGACGCGCGACCGTTCGCAGTTGGTCCGTGACCGTGAGTCCTTTCTCATGCGAAGCGACGACCGTGACGAAAAGTTTTCCGGCGAACTCGTGCCAGAAGTGGTCGAGAAAATTTTTCAGCGCGCTGCTGATGCTGCCATGATAATCCGGCGTGCCGAGAATGAAAACGTCCGCGCAGTCCACGCGG
>CAYIOH010000156.1:0-6878 GCA_964364975.1 uncultured Bifidobacteriaceae bacterium | reverse complement strand
GGCGAAGGCAGGTTGGGCTTCGGCAGTGTCAGGATTGTAGAGCGGCAGCGATTCTTTTTCCAAGTCGAGCACGTCCACGACGCAGCCTTCGGCCTTGAGTCGCGCGGCGGCGTGGTTGACGACGACGCGGGTGACTGAATCGCTGTGCAAGCTGCCGACGACGGCCAGAACATTCAACGGTTTGCTGGACACGCACGCAGGTTAGCGAGTGCGATCGGCAAAGTCCATTTGCACTTTGAAAACACCGCGAATTGTGACCAACGAAGCTTCAAACGGTGGCACGCTTCGTGCGCCGCTTTGCACAGCCTGCGAGGGCAGGCAGGCGTAAAAGCACCGGTCTGAACAATACGATGAAGACGACAAGTAAAGTCTGCCGGTTCGTAAAACGGCAATGGGGCGTGGTGGCCGTTGGCTTGGCATTGACGGCAGCGCCGGGCGCGCTTTGCGCGGACATTCATTTGGACATGCTCAAGACCCGGACAGACAGCTTCATAAACGTGACAGTTTACAGCCGCTCCAAAACGGATTTCTTCATCCGCCACGAGCGGGGCATCACCAACATCAAAATCGCGAATCTCGACCCGGAAACCATCGCGCTGCTGACCACGGGCAATTCTCCGGGCGGAGCGTCTGCACCGGCCAAACCCGCAACCGTCGCGAAAGAAAATGAATCACCCTCGGCGGAGGCCGCCGCCACGGTCTCCGGACTCTCGTCCAAACTGGACGCGCAATTGCGCCAGCAGATGACGGCTGGTTTCACGGCGCTCAAAGCTTTGTCGGCTGTACCGGTAAATCCGACGATGGTGGGGTTGGTCCTTGGTGTGTTGTTCGTGGCATACGTGTTTGTTTGCTATTGCCTGAAACTGATCTGTCTGAAAACCGGCAATGATCCGGGGATTTTGATCTGGCTTCCGGTTATCCAAATGATTCCTCTGTTGCGCGCCGCCGGCATGTCCGGCTGGTGGTTTCTCGGCTTGTTCGTTCCGGTGGTCAACCTGATTGTGCAAATCGTCTGGTGCTTCAAAATCGTCCAGGCTCGCGGCAAGAGCGTCTTGGCGGCGATTGGCCTGCTCCTTCCGGTCACAAATCTACTGTCACTACTCTATCTGGCTTTCTCCGGCGGGAACGGTGCTGCGTCGTCAGGAAACCGGAGGGTTTCAATCGCCGGCGCGCCGTTGCCGGTAGAGGCTTGACCGTCGGCTGACAAAGCAGGCGTTTTTCAATTCACCATTCCCGCCCAGCGCAGCGCTCTCACCAATGTGTAGGCGACCAGTCCCGCCGCGGGAATGGTCAGCACCCACGCCCAGAGGATGCGCTCGACGACGCTCAGCTTGAGCGCGTTGAAACCTTTCGCGCAGCCGACGCCCATGATTGATGTCGTGATGGCGTGCGTGGTCGAAACCGGCATTCCAAAGTGTGCCGTCGCGAGCAGCACCGTTGCGCCCGTCGCTTCGGCGGCGAAGCCATTGACCGGATGCAGCTTCACCATTTTGTGGCCGAGCGTTCTGATGATGCGCCAACCGCCCGCCGCCGTGCCGGCACACATCGTCAACGCGCAAAGCACTTTGATCCACATGGCGATGACGAGCGGCTTGTCGGCGGTCGGCTCGGGCACTTTCAAAAAGCCCAGCCAGTCGGGAAGGTTATGGAACGCCCCGGTGCTCGTCGCCGCCACGAGTGCCAGCGCAATGATGCCCATGGTTTTTTGCGCGTCATTGGTGCCGTGGCTGAAGCCCATGTAGGCCGCGCTGAACAACTGTAACTTGCCGAAAACGCGGTTGACGGTCACGGGTCGCCAGTTGCGCAGCAGGAAATACAGCACGCCCATGACAAGAAAGCCCATGACGAATCCGGCCACAGGCGACGTGATCATCGGCACGATGACTTTCCAGAGCACGCCCTTGCCCTCCCACCAGTGGCTCTTGCCGGGCTGCGACCAGACGATGACGCTCCAGTTGTTATGCGCCGCCGCGAGACAGGAACCGCAAAGTCCGCCGACCAGCGCGTGGGATGAACTGGACGGCAATCCGACCCGCCAGGTGATGAGATTCCACACGATGGCGCCGAGCAAGGCGCAGATGAGGATTTCGGACGTGACGATTTTCGTGTCCACCAGTCCCGACGCGACGGTCTTGGCCACCGCCGTGCCCCACATCGCTCCGAGCAGATTTGTGCAAGCTGCCAGCACCACGGCCTGACGCGGCGAGAGGACTTTCGTCGAAACGACGGTGGCGATGGAATTGGCGGTGTCGTGGAAGCCGTTGATGTACTCGAACACCAGCGCCACCAGGATGACGGTCAGGATGAGGGTCATCGCGCGGCGGGTCAGGAATTTTTCAGGACGATGTGCATGACCGCGTTGCCCACGTCGCGGCAGCGGTCCACCACCTTCTCGATCAACTCGTAAAGGTCGCGGATGACGATGGCACGGAGGGCGTCGTACCTGCCGCTGTAGAGGTCGCGCAGCAAATCCATCATGTGCTTGTCGGCCTCGCCTTCGATGTATTGCAGCTTGTCGTTTAGTTCCTTGATCTTCTCCAGGTCCTGCATCTGGTGTAGTTGTTTCATCATGTCGAGCACCACGTCGGTCGCCTTGGCCATCAAGTCCGCCTGCTTGGAGAAATCCACGCCTTCGATGTGTTTTCCGGCCAGGAGAAACCGCTCGGCCAGCTTCTCGGCGCTCTTGGGAATTTTATAGAGCGTGCGCGCCAGGTCCTCGATGTCCTCGCGTTCGAGGCCGGTGACGAACGTGGTCACCAATTCCGCGCTGATTTGTTCGGAGATTTTTTTCTCCTTCCGCCGCGCGAGCACGAGGTCGTCGAGTTTCCCGGTTTCGCGCGGGGCTTTCATCAATTCGATGACCAGCCGGACGCTTTCATGGGCCTCGCGGGCGGCGGCCTCGAGCAGTTCGAAGAATTTGTCGCCTTTGCCAAAGAGTTTTTGAAGGGAAAACATAGCCGCGCCAGTAAGGCCAGAAGAGAGGCAAAAGTCACGGAAAAATTGTCACCGAATTGTAACGCGCCCGCCCTTTGGTCGTAACACGAGCCGCCTAGCTTGGCCGCGAACTCGGAACTTCAACTTACATGAAAAAACAAAAACTTGGCGCGGCGCTCCTCGCGGCAGCGGCGGGGATGACGTTCGCCCTCATTGGCCACGCTCAAAACGTGGATTCGCTGCTCGACAAACTCGTGGACAAAGGCGTTCTCTCCGTCAAAGAGGCCAATGATCTCCGCGAGGAGAGCGACAAGGGCTTCACGAAGGCTTACGCCGCCAAGAGCGGCATGCCCGAGTGGGTGACCTCGCTAAAATTCAGCGGCGATCTGCGCATGCGTTATGATCGCATCACTGCCGAGGACCTGACGTTCGCCACGCGCGACCGCTTTCGTTACCGGCTGCGCTTTGGCTACACCGCCGTGCTCAAGGACGATTGGGAGGTTGGCATCGGCCTGACTTCAACCGAACAACTCGGCAAGGACGGCAGCGCCGCTGATCCAATCTCGAACAACCAGTCCTTCGGCGACAACGCTTCCAAAAAGGCCATCGGGATTGACAAGGTCTATGTGAAATGGACGCCGGTGAATGACGCCACCTGGACCTTCAGTTCGACCCTCGGCAAGTTCGACAATCCGTTCGTGTTTCCCTCGACCATCCTGTTCGACAAAGACTATACGCCGGAAGGGGCTGCGATGGAAGTCGCGCTGCGGCCCAATGACAAGCACACCATTCGCGCCATGGGCACAGCGTTTATCCTCGATGAAATCGCCGCCGACTCGCATGACCCGTACATGTTCGGCGGGCAATTGCGGTGGGAAGCGGCGTGGACTTCCAAATGGCACAGTTCGTTGGGTGCCGCACTATTGAGCATCATCAACGGGCAGACACTCAGCAACGCGTCCATCCCCAATGTCGGAGGTGGCAACACACGCATTCTGCCGGCGGGAATGACCAACGTGAACCTCGCTTTCCCCAAGGACGATTTCACTTCACTCTACGCCGATGCGAACCTGACCTACACGTTCGACCACGCGCCGCTTTACAATGCGCCCTTCCCGATCACGATTGGCGCGGACCTGATTCGCAACGTCAACGCGGATGACAACAACACCGGCTATTCCTTCGGCGTCGTCATCGGCAAGGCGGGCAAGAAAGGGCTGTGGGAAATCAACTACCGTTACACCGAGTTGCAGGCCGACGCGTGGTTCGAGGAATTCGTCGAGTCGGATTTTGGCGCAAACTACAAATACAACACGGTAAACGCGGGCGGCAGCGGCTACCGCTCCGGCACCAATGTCCGCGGCCATTGGATCAAGGGCACGTACAACTTTTACGATTCACTGAGCTTCAGCGTGGCTTACTTCCTAACCGATCTGATTCACAATCCGCCGGGGGCCGCGTATGACAGCGGCGCGGGACGGCTCTTCGTGGAAGCAGTTTGGAAATACTGATTGCGAATAAACATTCAACTCACACCTACATGAACTCCCTGACAAAACTCCTCATCGTCTCGGTCGCGGTTGCTGCTCTCACGGCGTCCGCCGCCACTCGTACCATCACCGCCAAAGGCTCGGATACCATGGTCATCCTCGCGCAAAAGTGGGCCGAGGTTTACATGGGCGCGCACGCCGGCCAGAAAATCCAAGTCACCGGTGGCGGCACCGGCACGGGCTTCGCCGCGCTGCAAAACCAGGCCACGGACTTGTGCAACGCCTCGCGCAAAATCAAGGCCAAGGAAATTGAGACGTGCATCAAGGCGTTCGGCAAGCGGCCCACCGAATACAAGGTCGCGCTCGACGGCCTCTCGGTTTACGTCAACGCAGAAAATTCAGTGAAGGAACTGACCGTGGAGCAACTGGAGTTGATCTTCACCGGCAAGACTAAAAACTGGAAGGAAGTCGGCGGGCCGGACGCGCCCATCACGGTTTACAGCCGCGAGAACAGTTCCGGCACTTACGAGTTCTTCAAGGAGCATGTGTTGAAAGGCAAGGACTTCGCGGCGAGCGCGCAAACGATGCCCGGCACGGCCGCGGTGTTGCAGGCCGTGGCCAAGGATAAAAACGGCATCGGCTACGGCGGCGCGGCTTACGGCGCGGGCGCGAAACATCTGGCGATCAAGAAGGACGACAGTTCACCGGCCGTTGAACCGACGGAAGAGAATGTGGTGAAGGGCGTCTATCCCATCTGGCGACACCTGTTCATTTACGTGAACCCGGCCCTCGACAAGGGCGACGTGGCGGCCTACTTGAACTGGATTCGCAGCGACGACGGACAAAAGGTCGTGAAGGAAGTCGGCTACTTCCCGTTGCCGGAAATTTTGCGGCAAAAGTGAATGGTCCGTTTCTCATTAACACCGGGCTTCAGCCCGGTGCTAAACGGATGAAGGAAGCAAGAACCGTTTCAACGGTTTGCCGCCGCGATGCGAAACCGTTGAAACGGTTTCACGTTTCCGCGCCTTTTCACCGGGCTGAAGCCCGGTGTTAATGAGAGTTGATTCTGCTCATGCCTCACCACAACGCCACAAACAAACGCCCGCATGGCTGGATGGGCATCCATCGCGGGCACAAGGCGCGACCGCTGGAGTGGCTCGCGGAGAAATTCATTTTCCTCGTTTCACTCTCGGCCATTTTCGTGGTGTTGCTCATCTTCCTGTTCGTCGCGCGCGAGGCGCTGCCGATTTTCCTAGGTCGCATGGACAGCGCGCTGGTGAAAGACGCGATTCCGGTCGCGCAAATGGACAAGCTGTCGCCCGCCCAACTGCGCGAATATCTCGGCCTGACGGAAAAACAGTCCGCGGAAATGGATCGCGACACGCTCCGCTCGCTGATGGAGGTCCGGGTGGAAGCGCAGGACGAAATCTCCGACGAGTTTCGCAACGACCGGGACGCGCGCATCAACACGACGCAGTGGCGCTACCTGCTTTGGCCGCACAAGTGGACGGCCTACGACAAACCGGAGTTTATCTGGCAGCCGGTCGGCCAGATTCACAAATACAATCTCATCCCGCTGGTGGTCGGCAGCCTGAAGACGACGCTGATCGGGCTGCTGTTCGCCGTGCCGCTGGCCGTGGCTGCCGCGATTTACGTCTCGCAACTCGCGCGACCCCGGTGGCGCGAAACGATCAAGCCCGTCATCGAAATGCTCTCGGGCATCCCGTCCGTCGTCGTGGGCTTTTTCGCGCTGCTGGTCATGGCGACTGTGCTGCAAAAAGCCTTTGGCTACGAAACGCGCCTCAACGCCTTCGTCGCCGGCATCGCGCTTGGTTTCGCGGTGATACCCGTCGTGTTCTCCATCTCCGAAGATGCGCTGACGAGTGTGCCGCAAAGTTACACGCACGCCGCGCTGGCGTTGGGTGCCTCGCGGTGGCAGACCGCGTGGCAAGTCGTGTTGCCCGCCGCGATGCCGGGCGTGTTCGCGGCGGTCGTCCTCGGCTTTGGCCGCGCCATCGGCGAAACGATGATCGTGCTGATGGTTTGCTCGGCGAGCGTGATGTCGTGGAGCATTTTCGATTCGGCGCGCAGCATCACGACCACCATCGCGGCGGAAATGGCCGAGGCCGTGTCGGGCGGGCATCATTACCGGATTCTGTTCATGCTTGGCGCATTGCTGTTCGCCGTCACATTCGCGTCCAACATGGCGGCGGACGTCATCATGCACCGGCTGAAACACCGGCTGGAGGGGAAGCGATGACGGAAATCCGAAATCTGAAATCCGAAATCCGAAATTTCAAATCGGCGCGCTTCGATTTCGCCTCGTTTTTTTTCAGCGGCCTGACGGGTCTGGCGACGTTGATCATCCTCGGCATCCTCGGCGTCATTCTGCTGAACATTTGTCTGAACGGCCTGCCGGGACTATCGTGGCGGTTCATCTCGACCATTCCGAAA
>CAYIOH010000155.1:0-8276 GCA_964364975.1 uncultured Bifidobacteriaceae bacterium | reverse complement strand
AATCACATAGCTCCTGCATTGGATGCCGTTGGCCTCTCGGCTGAAAAATCCGCTCTCCTAAGGGCAATGTTGCATTTGGCGTGAATGCGGTCGAACGGACGTTCGGAGCCAACACTCGCATTTGATGATGGTTTTTCTGGGATTTTGGGCTTGCGCATTTCAAGATATCCTGTCAAAAGACTGTCGTTGCAGATTGGGATAGCTATGAATTCGATTACAGTTAACCTGGAGGGCTTTATTGTGAGTGAAGTGCGTTCGAGCGGAGGCGAGCGGTATTCGTCCCCCCGCGACTTTGGTTCGTCTTCATATTCCAGTGGTGGGTGGAAGCCACCCGAACTTGATCCTCCGCGCAAACCTCGACGCCGGTGGCCATGGGTGGTCTTAGGTGCCGTGATCGTTTCTGCTGGGATTGTCGTGTGGTTAACGGTTCTGCGTTAGCCCGGCTCATGGAGCATGACGGGGGGCCACGTCTTTGGAGTCAACGCCTTTCGTACATGACGAACGCCGTGAGTCCTCCGGCAAAGTTGAAACTTTTCCGGGACGGGCATGAGCCCACCCAATCCAGTCCTTTCCTCTCCCACCATCCGCCTCTCCGTCAGTTCGACGTTCAGCGACCTCAAGGCCGCGCGCGATGCGTTGCAGCGCGAGGTCTTTCCGCAACTCAAGCAGCTTTGCCTGTCTCGGTGCTCAGGCTTCCAGGCCATTGACCTGCGCCGCTGCCCGCGGGTCCGCCCAATCCGCAGCGAACTCGAACGGCCACGTCGCATGGGGCCGAACAGGGCCGAACATTCTCTCGACCCAGGACAAGCGTGATGGCATCCTGCCGTCGCCACTGGGGCAGCCATGTTGACATGGCCCCGTGTGAACCCGTTTCCCACTTATGAGCAACCACGAGTCATTCCTTGTTAACCTCATTGCCTCACCGTTTAAGTCCATACCTGCCAGATGGTGGCGGCGACTGTTGGTGGTCGGTTTTCTTTCAGCGTATATCCTGGGCACGGTCGGCTACCTGGAACTTGAGACGCACGATCCGCGCGGCGCGTGTCTTGGCAATGCGCTCTATCACACGGCGCAACTTTTCCTGCTGCACACGCCACACTTCGCGGGCGCGGTGCCGTGGACGCTGGAGATTGCCCGCTGGCTTGCGGTGCTCACGACATTGGGAACGGTCTTCCGGGCCGGCACCCACATCTTCCGGCAGGAACGCGCGGAGCGAAAATTGACCCGCCTTTCCGGACACATCATCGTTTGCGGTCTCGGTCGCAAAGGAATGGACCTGGCGGCGCACTTCCGCACCAACAAGCACTGTGGCGGAAAACAGGAAGTGGTCGTGCTCGACAGGTCGCCGGAGCCGGACTTGGTGGCGCGATGTGAGAAGCTGGGTGCGCACGTCATCATCGGCGATGCGACCCAGCCGGAGTCGCTGGAGCAGGCTGGTCTGGCGCGCGCCGCAAGCTTGTTCGCCGTTTGTCCCGTTGACGCGACAAACTGCGCGATTGCGGCGCAAGTGATGAAGCTGCGCGCGTCCGGCGGGAAGGAGCGGCTGCTTTGCCACATTCACCTGAGCGACGTGGACCTGCGCGAGGCTATGCAACATTCGCCCGCCCAGCAGTCTGACAGCGCGAAAGTGGATTTCCGATTTTTCGACGTGTTCGATCCGGAGGCCCGGCGGTTGGTGGCGGAAGGCCTGCCTTTGGACCACGACGGACTGCCGCCAAACGATCCCCGGATCGCCCACCTGGTCATACTGGGCTTTGGAAACATGGGGCGCACACTGGCCCTGCGGGCGGCGCAACTGGGCGTCTTCGCCAACGGCAAACGGCTGCGCATCTCGGTGATTGATCGCCGGGCAGACGCGCACCGCGATGAACTTCTGTTCCGTCACCCGCAAATCGCCGAGGTGGCGGACCTCCAGTTCCATCAGCACGAGGCCGCTTCGCCGATGACCCGCCAACTTCTCGAAACGTGCTGCGCCAACAAAGGCGAACTGACCAGCGTGGCGATCTGCTTTGACAACGAAGCGCTCGCGCTTGAACTCGCCCTGGAACTGCTGCCAATGATCGAAGGCGGCGGCGCGCGATTGGCTGTGCGCATGGCCGGCGAACACGGCCTCGCAGAAATACTCAAACAAGTTCGGCCAAACCACGGTCAAATGAAGCGTATTGAACCGTTTGGAATGGAGGAGTGCTGGTGCAGGGTGGCCAGCCCGGACGGGCTTGACAGCGACAGCTTCGCCCGGCGCATCCATGCCGAATACGAGCGCATCACGAATCCGGCGCCGAACAGACAGCCCGTCATACCGGAGGACGAACAGCGACAGAAGGAAATCGAGGTTTGGTTCAAACAGCCGGAGGACTTCCGCGAATCCAATCGGCAACAGGCGGCTCACATCCACATCAAGCTCCGGGCCATTGGTTGCGAAGTCGCACCGCTGAACGATCCGCGAGCACCGGTGACGGAGTTCCCACCCGACCAGCTTGAGATGCTTGCGCGACTGGAGCACGACCGATGGATGGCCGAGCGTCGGATTGCGAATTGGCGATTCGCGCCCGGCAAGAAAGACATCGCCCGTCGAACCAATCCGAACCTCGTGGATTGGGCACAACTTGACCACGGGATACAGAAATATGACCGCGAATTCGTGCGGTTGATTCCGCGTCTGCTGGAGGGCGTTGGTCTTAAAGTTTGTCGCAAGGAGCGTTGAATTTCAGTCCACGGAAAAGCACCGCGATCTGCACCGACCGTCAGAACCGCGTTTCCATTCCCTCGAGGCTCCCGCGATCCTGCCGTTCGGGGTGGTGGCTGGGGGCGGAATTGAACCGCCGACACAAGGATTTTCAGTCCTCTGCTCTACCAACTGAGCTACCCAGCCCACCGGTCGCGGGCGACATTCAACTTTGCCGCCGCTCGCTTGGCAAGGCAGATTTCGCGCTTTCAAGCCCTGGGATGCGCCGCGTCGTAAGCTTTTTTAAGCCGATCGGTTGTCACATGGGTGTACACTTGGGTCGTGGCCAGATGGGCGTGGCCCAACAACTCCTGCACGGCGCGCAGGTCGGCTCCGGCATCCAGCAAGTGGGTGGCATAACTGTGTCGCAACTTGTGCGGCGTGAGGTTCGGATCGAGGCCGGCAAGGGCCAGATACTTCTTTAGTTGCCGCGTGAACATGCAGGCGTTCACCGGAGTCCGCCGACGGTTCTCCGCGAGAAAAACCGGCGCGTTGCCAGCCGGCGGCTTCGGCAGCTTGTTCCAATAATTCTCAATGGCCCGCAACGCCGTCTCGCCGATCGGCACCAACCGCTCCTTTTTCCCCTTGCCGCGCACGCGCACGATTCGCTCGCTCCAATCAATGTCGCCTGCTTCCAACCCGCACAGTTCGCTGATGCGCAAACCGCATGAATAGATCGTTTCCAAAATCGCCACGTCCCGATAACGGGCGACGATGCAGATGGGACGGCCCGCCGGCCTTTTTTCCACGGCGGACAAACCTTTCAACGGCGCGGCGAGCAGATCCGTCATTTGCCGCGCCGTCAGGTGGCGCGGCAATCGTCGGCCGAGTTTGGGCAACGCCAGATTCCGGATGGGTGTGGATGCAACCACACCTTGCCGGACGAGAAATTTGTAAAACGTGCGGAGTGCGGAGAAGCGTAGCTGCACCGAAGCGCGCCCAAGGTTGTGCCGGCCCAGAAAACGCACGTAACCCCTGAAATCATCGCGCTGAAGTGTGTCCCAAGCGGGCGGCTGGTGTCGCTCCTCCATGTGCCAGCAGCGGAAGCCGCGCAACGCCTGGCCATAGTTGCGCTGTGTGTACACTGACACGCCACGATCTGTGGCAAGATGCTGGAGAAATTTTTTCGCCCACTTGTCCTCAACCTGCGGTTTGCTGGGGGCGGGTTCGGTCATGGGACAACCTCTCGGACCGCGCTATGTTTTGGCCGCAGGTTCAGCTTCGCCGTCGCGCGGTGGGAACTCGAATTCAATCTTGCCCTTCGGCGACATCACCAGCCACGCCGTGAACGGCTTGCCCGTACGAGAGATGAACTTCGAGAGCAGGTCGGTCTTGCGCGCGTTGAGCAGCTTTTGTAATTGCTCCACTTCAATCGCCTGGCCGTTCTTGATCTTGTCCAGCTTAAACGTGCAATGCCTGCCGTCGGCCTGTGTGCGCTCGCAAAGATACTGATCGGCTGACTGGAAAATCTTGCCGCCGCACTTGGGACATTTGCCTAGCGGTTGCTGGCCGGTAAAGTCAATTTTCGCCGCTGGCGCTTTGGGCGCGGAATCCTTGGACCCGCCCTTGCCAGACTTGGGCGCGCGTGGCTCGAACTCAAATCCAACCTTGCCGTCCTTGCTCACCAGATACGCCTTGAACGGACGGCCCTTCTTCGAGATGAACTTCTCGATCAAATCCGTTTTGCCGGTCGTCAGAAGTTTTTCCACCTGCGCGCGGTCAATCTGCCGCTGCAAAATGATTCTGCCCGTGCGGAACGAACACGACTTCGCCGCGCCCGTGGATTTTTCGCATACGTAAGCCATCGGCGTTTCAAACACGCGACTGCCACACGCCGGGCATTTGCCCAGCGGCGTTTGCCCGGTGAAATCCACTTCCACCGCCACACCCTCGGCGTTCTGATCGTTGCCAAAATCGAACTCCGGTTTGAACTCGGGCGACATCTTGATGACCGCGGCAAACGGTCGGCCCATCTTGCTGCGAAAACCTTGCAACGGCCCAACGACTTTGTTGGTGATGAGTTCCTCGACTTCGAAAATCTCGAGTTGCCGGCCGGCCACGATTTTCCACAGCGCAAAGTCGCACTTCTGGCACTGAAACTTTTTGTAGTTCTCGTGAATCTCGCCGCGGCACTTCGGGCACGGCACGTTGAGCTTGCCGAAATCGCCGGGCACGGTATCGCTCTCGTGCCGCTTCGCCTTCGCCACGATTTCGCGCGTCGCGCCCTCGATTTCCTTCATGAAATCTTCGCGCTTCAACTTGCCGCGCGCCATGAGGCGCAGCTTGAATTCCCAATCGCCTGTCAGTTCCGGCGAAACCAGTTCCGGGATTTCCAGCCCGCGCAGCAGCGTGATGAGCGAAAACGCCTTGGCCGTCGGCTGCAATTCGCGTCCGTGGCGGTGCACATATTTTTCCCAGATCAAACCTTCGATGATTTGGGCGCGGGTCGCCGGCGTGCCTAGGCCCTTCTCAATCATCGCCTCGCGGAGCTCCTCGTCCTCCACCAATTTGCCCGCGCCTTCCATTGCCGAGAGCAACGTCGCTTCCGAGTAACGCGGCGGCGGCTTGGTCTGGTTGGCCTCGACTCCGACCTTGACGGTTTTCACCGTTTCGTTCGGCTTCACCGGCACGAGGCTCGGCGTGTCATCGGACTCCGCCTCCTTGCCATAGACCGCCAGCCAGCCCGCGTTCACCATCACCTTGCCCTCGCTCTTGAACGGCTCGCTTTCAACTCGCGTGATGCGTGTGGTCACAAGAAACTCCGCCGCCGGATAAAAAATTGCGAGAAACCGTTTCGTCACCAGGTCGTAAAGTTTTTGCTCCGGCTCGCTCAGATGTTTCGGCGCGAGCGACGTCGGGATGATGGCAAAGTGGTCGGAAACTTTTGCGTTGTTGAAGATGCGTTTGTTGGGCCGCACCCAACCACTCTTCAAAATCTGGCTCGCGAAAGTGCTGTAATGCGTTCCGGCTAGCATCCCCATCGTGGTCTTCACCGTTTCCAGGTAATCTTCCGGCAACGCGCGCGAGTCCGTTCTTGGATACGTCAGCACCTTGTGCCGTTCGTAAAGCGCCTGCGCCAAGCCGAGCGTGTTCTTGGCGGAAAAGCCGAAGCGCCCGTTCGCCTCACGCTGCAAACTCGTCAAATCGTAGAGCAACGGCGAAAGTGAAGTCGTCGGCTTGCTCTCTTCGGTGACGATGCCCGGCTTGCCCAGACATTTTTCGCGAATCGCCTCGGCGAACTTGATGTCCCAAACACGCTCCGGTTTGAGCTGATCGTCTCCGTCCTTCTTCGTAAATTTTTCATCAAACCAACGTCCTGGATAGTCACCGGCATGCGCGCCGAACGTGCCGTGAATTTCCCAATAATCGCGCGACACAAATTTTTTAATCTTCTCCTCGCGCTCAACCAAGATTGCCAACGTAGGCGTCTGCACACGGCCCACCGTCGTGAGATGAAAGCCGCCAGTCTTGGAATTGAACGCCGTCATCGCCCGCGTGCCGTTAATGCCCACGAGCCAGTCGGATTCCGAACGGCAGACCGCCGCATCGGCTAGTGGACGCACGGACGCGTCGTCCCGCAGTTGCGCGAAACCTTCGCGGATCGCCGCCGGCGTCATGGATTGCAGCCAAAGCCGTTGGATGGGGTGCTTGGCCTTGGTGAACTTGACGATGTTACGAAAGATCAGTTCGCCCTCACGGCCCGCGTCGCAGGCATTGATGAGCGCGGCCACGTCCTTGCGCTTGATAAGCCGGGCCAGTACGCGGAGACGCGGCTCGCTTTTTTCGATGGGCCGCAAATCGAAATGCGGCGGAATGACCGGAAGATGTTTGAACGTCCACTTGCCGCGCACGGCCTCCACGCCCTCCGGCAGGACGAGTTCAAGCAGGTGGCCGACCGCCGACGAGAGCACGAATTGGTCGCTCTCGAAGTGGTCTTCGAGCTTCTTGAAACCGCCCAGCGCCTTGGCGATGTCGCTGGCGACGGACGGCTTCTCCGCGATGATGAGCGTCTTGCCCATAGTTCTTGGTCGCACGCTTATTACCGCCGGACGGGAAAAAAGCAATCAGAAGTTTTTAGCCGCGCCGCAACAGGCGCAAAACTCGTCGCGCGTCAAAGAATGATCGCGCCATGTGATATGTGTGAAACGTCACCGACTCATTTCGTGCCCGGCTCTACTTGCCGATGCAAAACTGACTGAAAATTGAATCCAGCAAATCCTCCGTGGCCGTTTTACCCACGATTTCGCCCACGGCATTGACGGCGATGTGCAAATCCACCGCGACCAGGTCCAGCGTCAGGTCGGCGTGGAGCGCGTCCAGGGTTCGCACCGTCGCCTCGCGCGAGCGGCGCAGCGCGTCCTGGTGGCGCGCGTTGATCATCACCTGCAACATCCCCGCTTTGATTTCACCCGACCACACCAGTGATTTGATCGCATCCTTGAGCGGCTCAATCCCCTGCCCTGTCAGGCAACACACGTCCACGATGGGAGCGCCAGTCCGCTGGAGTCCAAGCTTTGGCTTGTCCGGGGAACAGGCTGAAGCCTGAACTCCAACATGGCGCTCCAATTCCTCGACATCCAACTTCACCGGCAGATCAATCTTGTTCTGCACGACGATTCGCTTCTTGCCGCCGAACTCGGCGAAATATTTTTCATCCTCCGCCGTTAGCGGCTCGGATGCGTCGAGCACATGCAAAATGAATTCCGCCTTGGCCAGCGATTCGCGGCTGCGCCGGATGCCCTCCACTTCGATCTCGTCCCGCCCCTGGCGCAAGCCAGCCGTGTCCACGAACACCACCGGCACCCCGCGAACGTTGGCGGTTTCCTCAATCGTGTCCCGCGTCGTGCCCGGGATGTGCGAAACGATGGCGCGATCGTGGCCCAGCAGTTGATTGAGCAAGCTCGACTTGCCCGCGTTGGGACGGCCAACGATGGCCGCGCGAATGCCGCGCCGCAGAATCTGCCCCTCGTTTGCCGTGCGCAGCAGTTCATCCATGAACGCCAGACCGCGTTCGAGTTGACCGACGAGCTGTTCCCGTGTGTCCGGCGAGATGTCTTCCTCGGGGAAATCAATGTGCGCTTCGATGTGCGCCAAGGTGTGCATCAAGTCGTCCCGAAGCTTATTGATGCGCTGGGAAAGTTTGCCGGCGAGCTGCTCGTTGGCGGCGGTGAGTGCGAGTTCGGTTCGCGAATGAATCAAGTCCGCCACCGCTTCCGCCTGCGCGAGATCGAGGCGGCCATTTAGAAAGGCGCGTTTCGTGAATTCTCCGGGCTCGGCCAACCGCGCGCCGTTTTCGAGCACGGTGTCGAGCACCGTCTTCGCCGACAAGATGCCGCCGTGGCAGGTGATTTCCACGATGTCCTCACGCGTATAAGTGCGCGGCGCGCGCATCACGGCGCACAACACTTCGTCCACAGTCTCGCCAGTGCGCACGACTTTGCCGTAATGAATCGTGTGCGTTGTCGCTTCGGTGGGCTTGCGGGAATTTTTCCCGACCGGCAGGAAGCTGCGCTCCGCCACCGCCAGCGCCTCCGGCCCGGAAAGGCGGATG
>CAYIOH010000154.1:0-8318 GCA_964364975.1 uncultured Bifidobacteriaceae bacterium | reverse complement strand
CGGGAAAATTTCTCGATCACCTCAAAAAGGGTTTGTGAACGTTTGCCGTTGTTTGGGTCCACGCACACCTTGCCGGGCCAGGTCGGATGCGGCGCGAGCTTCGCGTCAATTTCAAAGCGAACCTCCGGTGGCGTGCCATGCACAAGCGCCAGATATTTTCTGCCGGGTTTCTCGATGCCGAAATAATCCGCCAGCGCCAACAGCATGGGCTTGGTTTTGGCAAACAGAATGACACCGCTGGTTTCCAAATCGAGCCGGTGCGCGTTCATCAGGTAGGACAATCCGCGTTCCCGCGCCCACGGCTTGCCAGCGGCGATGCCTGTGTGAAGGAGCGTCATCAAGTTGGGCCGCTCCGGACTGTCGTGGTCAGGCGAGGTGGGCAATCCGGCGGGCTTGTCGAGGGCCAGCAGATGCGCGTCCTCGAACAGCACGGGGATTTCCCAGAACTCGCGCGTGGCGGGCGATGATAGTTTGATGGCGGCACTCACGCGGAAAACTGAAAGTTACACGTCCAAGGTTGCAGCTTGCGACACAAAGTCCGGCTCAACTTACAATCCTCAACCCGCAACCAACCGTCGCCTCACGTCTTGGGCGCGCCGGTCATTTGCGGTGGCGGCTGACGGAAAATGGGCGTGTCGCGCAAGCCTTTCTCGGCCTCCTTGCGGAACCAGTCGTTGAACGCTTCGTTCTGGCGTGCCTGGCGCATGGATTTCATGAACTCCGGCAGGTCGGCGGTCATCTTCGCCAGCTCCAGCGGCAACCGCTCGCGCACGAAAACCAGGAACCCGCCTTCACTCGTCGGGATAAAGCCGCTGGATTGACCCGGCGGCGTGGTGAACGCCGCGCGCTTGAATTCGTTCAAGCTCACATGCTCCTCGATCTGCGGCAGCTCGCGGGTGCTCAGCGAAAACGGCGGCGCCGGCACCGACCGCACCTGCGCCTCGTTGCACACGGCGGCAAACTTTTTCCCTTTTGCCAGCCCATTGGTCAATGCGCCGGCAAACGCCTCGCCAGCCTGGGCGGCGGCTTTCACGGCTTGGCCGTATTGGCAATCCGCGGCCACCTGGGCGCGGATTTTTTCCAGCGACGGAATTTCGCTGGGCAGTTTTTTGTCCAGCGCGATCACGTAAACGGCGTCGTCACCAACCAGCGGTCCGGCAAGCGGTTCGTCAGCGGACAGGGCAAAGGCGCGCTTGGTGAAGTCCGGGCGAACGTTGAGGTCTTTCGGGCCGTAATCCCGGGCAAACGGCTGGCTGACCTGGACGGTAAGCCCCTTTTCTTTCGCGAACTTGTCGAGGTTTTCGGCGCGCATCGGCTCCACGTCGAAAAGGCTGCGGGCAAATTCATTGGCCGCTTTTTGGGCCCCGGCCAGGGTTTGGTTCTTGAGCATCAACTCGCGGATTTTATCCTTGGCCTCAGCCGGGGATTTGGCGTCGCGAAAATAGTTGGTGCCTAACTCCCGGTACTTGGCTTCGACGAGTTCGTTTAGATTTGTGATTTCCGCGAATCGTTTTTTCGCTTCTGCCAGGAAATTTGTGGCGGGAAATTCAACATACCTCACCTGCACGCGGTCGGGCAGGCGGTAGGTCGCCATTTGATTCGTGAAAAATTGCGTGACCGCTTCCGGCGTAACCGTCACGGCCGCCAGATAATTCGACCCCGGGAAAAAAACGGCCTCGGCCGACAGCTCATCGTGCTCGCGCTCGTAAAGCAAACGGGCCTCCTGCGGTGTGACGAGCCGCCCGCTCAGACTGGTGGCGGCCATCAACTGCTGAATGCCCAGGTCGTGCCGCACAAACCGCTCGAAATCGCCAGCGCTCAATCCCTGCCGGCTCAGGACTTGTTGGACGAACGCGTCGAGCGGGACCGGATTGCCGCGATTAAACGAGCGCAGGATGTCGGCGGCAACCTTGGCGACGGCCTCCGTGCTGACGTGGATGCCCAATTGTTCCTGCTTTTGAACCAGCAGCAGACGGAAGTAGGTCTCGCGTTCCACGTCAAAGCCCATGCGCTTGGCGTCCGGGTCCGGCCATGCGCCGTAGCTGAAAAAGTAGCGGAGATAAACCTCGCGCCGCGCGTGGACGAAATCCTCCTGGGAGACGCGTTCGCCGTTGATGCTCCCAAAATTGGCTGAACCGTCGCCACCTCGGCTGGAAAACCGCTGAGACGGAGAAAAGAAGATGACAAAACTGATGACCGTGGCCGCGATGATGATTATCCACAGCCACTTCGAGTGTTTTCGAATCGTCCCAATCATAATTTATTGCTCAAAACAAGGGTGCGCACCCTAACCAGCCAGGCGGAGTCTGGTCAAACGCAAAAAACAGCCCGGCAAAATCCAACTTTACAAACCCCTGGCTGTCAGTCACCCTGCGCCTTGCTATGTGGAAGAAAATTTTACTCGTTTTGCTCACACCGTTGCTGCTCGCCGGTTGTGCCACGTTCACCAACCTCACGCCCCAGCGCCAGGTACGCAACGCCAACAACCTTTACCCGGTCGAGGTCGCGTTCAACACCCGCCAGCAAACATTGCGCTGGGACAGCATCCGGCCCTTCGTCAAGGTGGGCACGGAGTTTTATCCCATGCGTCAGACGCAGATGATGAAGAATCGCTGGGAAGGGCTCGTGCCCGTGCCCCCGGGAACGAACACGTTGCAGTACCAATACAAGTTTGACTTCAAGTACAACGTCATCGGCGACCAACCGCAGAACGACAGCGCCCTCTCGCCGGCATACTCGCTCCGAATTTTGGAGCGGTAGGTTGGAATACGGGTTTCAACCTGTTCCGGAAATCAACGGCCGTCGGCAGCAAGCTGAAGCTTGGACTTCAACCTTCACTTCAGTGAAGCTTCATAAAGTTTCACAAAATCCTCCTGCGCCACCGGGCGCGGATTGAACCCCGCCGTCCACTGCGCCGCCGCCTCCGCCGCCAGCATTGGAATCGCCGCGCGTTCGACGCCATACGCTGCGAGTGACCGCGGCAGATGCGCAAAGCCCATTATGTCCTCCAACCGTGCAAGCAACGCGTCAATCGTCTGCGACACAGCGCTGCCCACCGTGGCAATTCCGCCGCTCGCGGCCAGATCCGCGTAAACCGCGCGAACGTCGTCATCTTCGGCATTGAAGCGCACCACGTGCGGCAGCATCAGTCCCACCGCGTAGCCGTGAACTATGTCAAAATGCGCCGTCAGCGGATTGGCCGCCGCGTGCGCCGCGCCGAGCATGGAATTCTCAATGGCCGCGCCCGCCAGCGCCGCGCCCAGTTGCATCCGCGCGCGCGTGTCGAGATCATCCGGTTTTCGCAAAACTTCCGGGAAAGCGGCAAGGCAAAGTTTGAACGCTTCGCGGGAAAGTTCCTGGGAAAGCGGATTGCGCTTCGTTGTCACCGCCGTTTCAATTGCGTGGGTGATGGCGTCAATTCCCGCGGCAGCCGTGACGCGCGGCGGTTGCGAGAGCGTGAGCACCGGATCGAGGATTGCGATCGTCGCCGCGCACTTCGGATCGAGGCAGGCCATCTTCTGATGTGTTACTGCGTCCGCGATCAGCGCGGCGCTCTGCATCTCGCTGCCCGTGCCTGCCGTCGTCGGGATGGCAATGAACGGCAGCATGGGCTTGGTTGCTTTGCCCACGCCCCAGTAATCCTGCATCCGTCCGCCGTTGGTGAGGATGAAGTTGCAACCCTTGGCCGTGTCCATCGAACTGCCCCCGCCCAACCCGATGAGAGCGTCCACGTCCGCCACCTTCGCCACTGCCGCGCAATCGTCCACGCAGCGCGTTGTCGGATTCTCCTTCGCCCGGTCGAAGACCGTCACGCCCAGGCCGGCGGATTCCAGATTGTTCCTCACTCGCCCGGCGTGCCCGGCGGCAACAATGCCGGCGTCCGTCACCAGCAATACGTGTTTCACGCCAAGCACGCAGGCCAACTCGCCCACCCGGTCAACGCCGCCCGCGCCCTGCACGACCCGTGTGCGGGATCGAAATTCAAAAGCCGTTAGCGCGGCGGGCGTCGGATTATTGACCGTGTTCGGCATCCCGATTCGACACAAGCCTGTCGGAATTCATTCAAATTCAAAAACCTGCGGCAAAACCCGTGGTTTTTTCTTGGATCGGGTTGTGAATAATTTTCACTTGCCATGGGCAGGTTTACCCCTATGTTACGCGCCGCCTGAACGCCGCGTGTGCGGACGTTCGTTAAGGCTGAGAAACGAAAGTTAACAATCAACCTAACCTTTACCACGTTTTACGTGGTTCAACCTCCGTTGCCCTGCAACGTCTGGTCCGTTAGGCAATGGAGCTTCGCCGTTCCGCCGTCGTGGAACGCCTAGCCCCCCGCAGTTCAAGAAAGCACAGTCATTATGCTCACAATGGAAGAAGCCCTGAAGCAAAGCACCGCCCCCATCCGCTTTGCCGCCGGCGAAATTGTTTCTGGTCGCGTCATCGAAGTCCGCGCCAAGGAAGCCCTGGTGGATATCGGCTACAAGAGCGAGGGCACCGTCCCCGCCAGCGAATTTGAAGACATCAAAACCGTCAAGGTCGGCGACGCGGTGGATGTCCTCATCGAAAAACTCGAAGACAAAGAGGGCATGGTCATCCTTTCGAAGGAGAAGGCCGAATTCAAGAAGAACTGGGAACGGATCCTGACCATTTGCAACGAGGGCGGGCGCATCGCCGGCAAGGTCAAGTCCATCATCAAGGGCGGGTTGATCGTCAACATCGGCGTCGAGGCTTTTCTGCCCGCGTCGCAGATTGACGTGATGACGCCCAAGAACCTCGCGCAGTTCGTCGGCAACACCTACGATTTCAAGGTCGTCAAGATCAACCAGGAGCGGCAGAACATCGTCCTCTCCCGCCGCGAACTCATCGAAGCCGAGCGCACCGAGCGCCGCCAGAAGTTGCTCGCGGAAATGACGCCGGGCGACATCCGCAAGGGCACGGTCAAGAACATCACCGATTTTGGCGCGTTCATTGACCTCAACGGCATTGATGGTTTGTTGCACATCACTGACATGAGCTGGGGCCGCATTGCGCATCCGTCGGATATTTTGAAAGTGGGCCAGGATATTGACGTGGTGGTGCTGGACGTGAACAAGGAAAAGGAACGCGTCAGCCTTGGCCTCAAGCAAAAGATGGCCAATCCGTGGGACCAGATCGAAACCAAGTTCCCGGTCGGAGCGAAGGTCAAGGGCAAGGTGGTCAACCTCGTGCCTTACGGCGCATTTGTGGAGCTTGAGCCGGGCGTCGAGGGCCTGATCCACGTCACCGAACTCTCTTGGACCAAGCGGGTCGCCAAGCCCAGCGACATCCTCAAAGCCGGCCAGGAAATCGAGGCCGTCGTCCTCGGCATCAATCGCGAGGAACAGAAGATTTCCCTCGGCATCCGCCAGCTCGAAGCCAACCCGTGGGACAAGTCTCAGGAAAAGTATCCCGCCGGCACCCGTGTCAAAGGCCAGATTCGCAACCTCACCAGCTACGGCGCGTTCATCGAACTGGAGGAAGGGTTGGATGGCATGATTCACGTGTCCGACATCTCGTGGACGCGCAAGATCAATCACCCCAGCGAGGTGTTCAAGAAAGGCGACGAAGTCGAAGCCGTCGTGCTGGAGGTGGACAAGGCCAACCAGCGCATCGCCGTGGGCGTCAAACAACTCTCGCAAGACCCGTGGGAGAACATTGACCAACTCTACAAGGTCGGCGACCTCGTCACCGGCAACGTGACCAAGCTGGCCAGCTTCGGCGCGTTCGTTGGCTTGCAACATGACATTGACGGATTGGTGCACATTTCGCAGATCAGCGAAGAGCGCGTGGACAAAATCAAGAACGTGCTCAAGCCCGGCCAGGAAGTCACCGCGCGCGTCATCAAGATTGACAAGAGCGACCGGCGCATTGGTCTTTCCATCAAGGCCGCCAACTACTCCGCCGAACAACTCAAGGCCGAACAGGTGGCGCTCGACGCCCTCAAACCCGGCGAGGACCTTGTCGCCCTGCAACACGCCTTCGACGCCGCTGACGAAGCGGCCAAACCGGAATAGCCGCCGATACAGGAACCGTTTTGCACACGGGCGGGCCGGCAACGGCCCGCTCGTTTTCTTGACGGCATTGCAAAGAGTTATTGCCCTCGCGCCGCCGTGCACGGATAAATGACGCCCAGCACATGAGCAACACCGCTCCTTCCGCCGTCCGCAATTTCGTCACTTCGTTCACCGACATCCTCAGGTGCCCGCGCGCCTTGTGGCTCGTCATCGGCGCTTTCGTCGTGGATTCGGCGGCTTACTTCGGTGTGCTCACGCTGATGACGACCTATCTCTCCACCGACCTCGGCTGGGGCGACAAATGGGCAGGCGTCACGGTTTCGGTTTTCACGATGCTCATCACGCTGTTGATGCTTGGACTGGGCAGCATCGCGGAGGGATTCGGATTGCGACGCGCCATCATCGCGGCACTGGTGATGACTGTCGTTGGCCGGTTGCTTTATTGCCTGTCGCCCGGCCTCGCCGGCGCGCCGCTGGTGGCGGTGGCCGTGATCGTTTCGCTGATGGTGATCGCTTCTGGAGAAGCGATTCTCCAACCCGTCTGCTATTCCGGCATCAAGCAATACACCGACGAGAAAACCAGTTCGATGGGTTACGGCTTGATCTATGCCGTGATGAACCTTGGCATCGTCGGCATCGCCACGCTCTCTTCCTGGATCCGGCCGGCGGTGCAGGGCATCAAGGAGGGCAAAGCGTCCGAACACCCCGGCATTTTCCTCAACTGGCTCGCGAGTTTTTCTAGCACAGGCGTCCAGGCGGTGAACTGGACATGCCTTGGCGTTACCGTGCTGACACTGCTGCTGTTTCTTGCGTTCTTCACCCGAAAGACTGAAGCCGCCAAGGTGCGTCCCGACACAGCGGAAGAGCAACGCAAAACCAACACCACGCCAATTTCGATCCGCATCAAAAGTTATTTCACCGAAGGCCCGTTCTCCAACACGCGCTTCGTTTTCTTCATCTTCATGCTGCTGCCGGTGCGCACGCTCTTCGCCCATCAATGGCTGACCATGCCGCAATACATTATGCGCGCCTACAACAAGGACGTGGCCGACCACATGGAATGGCTCGTGAACTGGATCAATCCCGGCATCATTTTCTTCGGCGTGCCTCTCGCGGTGGCCTTCACCCGGCACATCAACGTCTATAAAATGATGGTCATCGGCACGCTCGTCTCGGCGCTGCCCACGTTCCTGCTTTGCGGCGGCCCGAACCTCACCATGCTGATCACGTACTTCGTGGTCTTTTCCATCGGCGAAGCCCTGTGGTCCGCGCGCTTTCTCGAGTACGCCTCCGAACTCGCGCCGCCCGGCCGCGTGGCGCAATACATGGGCCTGGCCAACATCCCGTGGCTGCTCGCCAAAGGCACGACCGGCTTTTATTCCGGCTGGATGCTGGCTAACTATTGCCCGGACAAAACACCACCCGCCGAACTTCATACCGGCACGATGTGGCTCATTTACAGTTTCATCGCCATGAGTTCGCCCCTTGGCCTCTGGCTCGCGCGCAAATGGGTGATGGCCGGATTCCATCACAAGCCGGCAACTGTGTGAGTGGCGAACTGTTGCGTTGCGAGTCTTGCAATCTGGCCGGACTCCGTTAAAGTAGCGCCATGGACAGCGCCGTTCTCGCTAAAGAAGCATTGAAGCTCTCAGTTGTGGAGCGGGCGCACCTCATTGACGAACTTTGGCGCAGCCTCGACCCCGCCGAACAGGCCGAAGTGGACCGGGCCTGGCTCGAAGAATCACGTGACCGACTCAATGCATTTCGCGCCGGCACATTGAAAGACGAGGACGGGGAAACGGCGCTGCGTGCCATCGAAGCCGAACTGGGCCGATGAACTTCCGGCTGCTTCCGCCCGCGAAACTTGAGTTGAAAGCGGCGGCGCGATTTTACCAGGAGCGGGCGCCCGGCTTGGGTCTTGAATTCATCGCGGAAGCTCGCGCCACCATCCGCCGCGTTCTGGCCCACCCCCATGCCTGGCAACCCTTGGAGGAGGAAATCCGCCGTTGCCGCACCCACCGCTTTCCGTATGGAATCATTTACTCGGTGGAAGCGGGTGAAGTGATCGTCATCTCGGTCATGCACCTGCATCGGCATCCGGATTCGTGGCGAAAGAATCTTCCATAACGTTTCTGCGGTTCAATTGGAAATTGGCATTCGCCCATCGTCTATTTACCTTTCGCCTGTGAGCATTCTGGACGAACTCAACTGGCGCGGCCTCATCGCCGATTGCACGGATGCGGCGGAATTGACCAAACGCCTCGCCGCGCCCATCACGCTTTATTGCGG
>CAYIOH010000153.1:0-8320 GCA_964364975.1 uncultured Bifidobacteriaceae bacterium | reverse complement strand
TGGTTTGGAGCCGCCCAGAAGCATGGTGGGATTGGTTGTTGTGTGTGCTTTTTCTACCGTTAGTATGGCTTGGTATGCCGATCACGCTTGCAGTGGCTTTATTCAAGGACACGAAGACAAATGAGTATTTCACGAGATTGGCGGCCTAATACGGAGATAGGCTGCAACCACCGCTACCAACTTAGATGTTAGACCACGCGCCGCGCATGGACACGATTTGCCAAACGATTCCATTTGTGGCGGCGATCACCCTTTTAGTCACTGGTGTTCTCAGGCTCAGGCGTTTTCTTTTCGTTGCCTCGTTCGTCATGATTCTTATCCAGTCCGTTGTCGCGGCCGCAGCGGAGGATAGTCCAATCCAGATCGAGTTGTTCGACCAATTCGCTTCCTTCGTCAACCACGATCATCCCGACAATCGCATCGGCTATCGCTTTCACGAACACACGCCTTTGACTTTCGGCGACGTTCCCAAAGTCGAGCCGGGAACGAAGGAGGACAAGACGCCACCGGATGTCGAGCGGTTCAAAGTTCGGCCCGGAGTAAAAGTCTTCCGTCGTCGTGTGTCCGAGGACGGTTGGCCCCCCCAGGACTGGACTTTCTATCTGGCTCCCGTCGCAGACGGCGTCGAGCTGCTGCTGGTCGTGAAGGTCGAGGGTGTCGGGCTGCCTGAGTTTTACGGCGTGCAACAGTGCTTCCGACTCACGGGCGCCGCCAACGAAGCGTGGCGGCAGAAGTACGCGCGAACCCCGGCGTTCAGCGAATTTGATTTGTGGAAAGGCACACCCGCCGGAGCCGAACTGCCCAGCCTGACGTGGGCTTTGCGAAATGGGTCGTTGCAAAAGCTACCCGCAGGGAAGGAAACCGTGGGTTGCCGGACGCCTGACGGCGAGGCGATGGACACACGACGGAGCGGTGGTCATCTCGAGACGCTCGACCACATCGGGCCTTACCAGGCGCGGATGCTCTGGACGAGCGACGGTGGTCTGGTCCTCCGCACGAGTCCGGATCGGAAATGGTCCACGGGACTCTATTGGGAGCGGATCACGCACTTCTCCGACCATCATCCCGCCGACTGTCTTCACGCCATCGTTAACATTGGCGGCATCGCCCCACACTCGCAGCGCGTGTTGCGCGGGAAGATTTACTGGCTCGCCGGCCCGGGCGAGAAGCTCGTCGAACACTGGCGAAAGGACTTTCCCAATTCCAAATGATGCGCAAAGTGCTGACGCTTGATGCCCGCATCGACACCGTTGCGATCAATACTCCCGATTCGTCACGATGCCCGGTTGCGGCACGGGATATCTTCCGTTCTGGTCAGCGATTAACGGCGCGGGCGAATCCGCCGTGAGCTTGTCCAAGCCTGGCGCCATTTCGTGCTCGCAGTTGAGCATGTCCTCAAACGTGATTTCCTGGCCGGTGTGCGCGGCCATGCGGCCCATGGCCGTCACGAGGCTGGCTTCGACGCCGCGTTTGACTTCGTTATACGGTTTGTTGTTGCGGATGGCGTCAATGAGGTCGTTCCATTCGTTTTGATAAGGATCCCGCTCGTCGTCGTTGACCTTGGATTCCCAAGTCCGGTCTGCGCTCTTGGGCATTTGGCCCTTGTAAATGCTGGATGGGAACCCGCAATCACTGCTCTTGGAACCGATCGCGCTGCCTTTGCTGCCGTGCAGATAGCTGGAGAAGTTGTCATAGCATCCCGTCATGCACCGCCCGTCGAAATAAAACTTGGTGCCGTCGGCATACGTGTATTCCACGGAATAGGTGTCGAAATTCTGATCCACGTAAGTGATGCCTTCGGGACTCTGGCGATAATGGCGTCCGCCCAGCGCCTGTGCCTTGACCGGCCAGGCATTCTTCATCCAGCCCTGATGATCAATGATGTGGATGTAAAAATCGCTGAAATTGCCGCCGCTGGCCCAGATGAAACTGTGGAAGCGTTGCACCTGGTAGTAGAGATCGCTGATGCTCGCCGGCTTCGGCAACGACGAGAAAAACCCCGCCGGGCCGTGCATCCGGTAGCCGCGCTGGAGGATGATTTCGCCGATTTCGCCATCCTGAACGCGCTTGGCGAGTTCCTGGAGCGCCCGGCTGTGACGGGACATCAAGCCCACGCCGACTTTGAGATTCTTGGCGGTGGCGTCTTCGGCGAGTTTGAGCATCCGTTTGCTGGTCGGGCCGTCCACGGTCACGGGTTTTTCCATGAAGACGTTCAGGCCCTTCTGGATGGCGTAAGTGAAATGCACCCAGCGGAACGCGGGCGGGGTGGCAAGAATCACGATGTCGCCGGGCCGCAGGCAATCCATGGCCTTTTGATACCCGTCGAACCCGACGAACTGCCGGTCAGCCGGCGCGTCCACTGCGTCGGCGCGCTTTTCCTTGAGGTTCTTGTAGCTCTTCTGAAGTCTTTCGGGGAACACATCCGCCAACGCCACGAGTTTGATGTGCCCGTCCTTGACGGACAGCGCGTTTCCCACAGCCCCCGTGCCGCGCCCGCCGCAGCCAACGAGAGCGAGTCGCAGCGTGCTGTCTCCGCCTGGATGTACAGCCGGAGGGTTGTTCGCTGCCTGTGCCGTGGCGTAGCCGGAAAGGATGGGCACGACGGCCGAGGAGGCCGCCGCGAGTTTGCCAGTGTGTTTCAGGAATTCCCGACGTGAAGTTAGATTGGAATTGATTTCGTTCATGAGGCGTATCCTTCGCATCGGCGCCGATTGTGTCAATACTGGAAGTCGTTCTAACCACTTCGCGGCAATCCAGGCGGGCGTTCTCACGCGAGCCAGCGTTCAAGGTTCTGCCGAACAAACTCATCGTCATTCAGGTGCGGATAGGCGCCCCAAACGCGTTCTATTTCTTCGCGCTGGCCGGGCGAAAGTTGTTCGCGCGGGTTGAGGCACAGCGTGTTCGCCAGCAAACGCTGCCGCCGCAGCGCTTCGTGGATGCCGGCGATGCAACCCGCGAAGCCGTTGGCGGCATCGAAGAACGCAGCGTTGCAATCAGTGACTTGCGCGGCCAGCGTCAACAGCCGCGCTGGCACTTTCTCGTTCACCCAGGTCGCCTTGCAATCATCGAGCAGCTTCACTGCGGCTTGCGTCCAGCAAGCCCAGTGTCCGAGCAAACCGCCGACGATGCGCAACCGCACTTCGCCAGCCGGGGTCGGCACGGCGTATTCTGTCAGCAAATCGGTCACGATTGCATCGTCGTTGCCCGTGTAGAGCGCAATCTCTTCGGCGCGTCCCGCGTCCGCGACGGCCCGCACAACGTCCAAGGTTTGATAGCGGTTGAACGGCGCGATTTTGATGGCGACGACATTTGGAATTTCAACGAACCGTCGCCAGAACTTGAACGGCAGCACACGGCCTCCAACGGCCGGTTGGAGATAGAATCCCACCAACGGGATTTCGCGCGCGACCGTTCGAGAATGTTCTAGTAGCGCTTCATCTTCCGCCTCGCGTAGCGCCGATAGCGAGAGCAACCCGGCGTGGTAGCCGGCCTCGCGCGCAAACTGCGCCTCGCCCACGGCCTGCGCGGTCGCACCGCAAATCCCGGCGATGCGGATTGTCTGCCGGCCGCTTGCGTTGTCGCACGCAGCGATTGTTTCCGCAGCGAGCTTCAGGACCGGTTGGAAAAGCCCGAACTTTGGTTCGCGGATTTCAAATTGCGTGGTGTGCACCCCCACGGCGACTCCGCCGGCGCCGGCGGCGTGGTAATAGCGCGTGAGCGCGCGTTGGCGTCGCTCGTCGAGGTGGCGTTGCGCAGTCAAGGCGAGCGGGTGCGCCGGAATGACCAGCCCGGCGCGGAACTTTTCCAGGACCCAAACCGGTGGCAGTGGGTGGTCGGCCATCAATACCTCCCATCGCGCACGTCAAAGTGCGTCGGCTTGCCAAGACTGCGCCCGCCGCGTTTCACCCAATCCGCAATCCAGCGGAGCATGGTATCCAGCGGCGTGGTTGGGTTCCCGAGTTGCGCGCGAAGCCCGGCGATGTTTCCAATCAGCGCGGATTCGTTTTCGGCTCCAGAAAACCGCGCGGGTTTTCCCATCAGTTCACCGAGTCGGGTTGCGACCTTGCGCACGGATAAGACTTCGGCACAGGTCAGATTGTAGGCGGCAGGCGGCGAACTCGTCAGCGCCAGCGAACGGATCACCATCTCGTTCGCATCGCCCTGCCAGATGCAGTTGAAGTGGCCGTTGGCCAGATCAATCGGTTTGCCGACCCAAATCTTGTCCGCCAAGTCGCGCAGCACGCCGTAGCGTAGCTCGACGGCGTAAAACAGGCGGAGCAACGCGATGCGCGTCCCGTTTCGGTGGGAATAGAATTCAAAGATGCGTTCGCGACCCACGGTGGCGTTGGCGTATTCACCCAGCGGCGTGAGCGGGTCGGACTCCACCGAACCGCCATGCGCCACGGGCGAGTGCGGATACACGTTGCCGGTCGAAAGCGCAACGATGCGGGCCTGTGCGTAACGCTCGGCCACCCGCGCGGGCACGAGCGTGTTGGCGGCCCAGGTGAGCGCGGGGCTTTGGGTCGTGCCGAATTTGTGCCCGACCAGAAACAGCACGTCCTCGGCAGCCGGCAATTTCCGCGCGGCCTCGGCGTCGTACAAATCGCAACTTACCGTTTGCACGCCGCGTTCTTCGAGCCAGCGACGGGCAGTCGCGTCAGAGAATCGGCTGACCGCAATCACGTCGAGCGTGTGACCGGCAGCCTCGGCGGCACGGCGCGCGAGGATGGCCAGGGTCGGCCCCATTTTCCCACCCGCGCCGAGAATCACCAGCGGGCTGCGGACGGAGTTGATGAAGCGAACCAGTTCGGCGCGGGGTCGCGTGAGCAGTTCATCGAGCACCCCTTCGGTTTCGATGACTTCCGGGAGGTCGGATGAGGCGACGGTTTGCATGTGCATTCACACGATGCCGACCGGGGCGTCAGCCGCAATATCTTTCTGCGGTGGTTCGCGCTTGTTGACGAGTTTGTCTTGCGGGGGCATCCCGCAAGCGTGAACCACCATTCCAGACATTAGCGATTGCCGGCGGAACCACCGGCAACCTCTTTTTCGCAGCGCAATGCTGGATTGGCGGGCGACAACTTACGCGCCCGCAGCCTCCAGTGAGGTGGCATCGTCCATGGTTGTGTCAGGACAAAGAGGGCTGGCTGTTCAAGGTCGTGGGACAGTTTGAACGCTGAATCAAACCGTGTGGCAAAGAATTCCCCAAATAGTGCTTGGCAAGCGTCGAACCGAAGCCTACAAACGGTTTCGTAGCGAGAGAGTCGTTCCAAACTATGTAGAAACCAAACACAAAACCTTTGCGTCGCTTTACTATGGTTCAGCTAGACGAACTTGGGCTTGTGTAAATGCTCCGGACCGACCCGTTCACCAACGGACCAGCCGTTTCATTTCAATTCAAATAGTTGTAAGAAGTCTGCTGCAAAATACGATGATATGAGGGACGGCAGTTGGTGCGCAAAAACACCGTGGCCGGGGCGACGGTCGTTGTCCACCGCCATCCCACGTGCGTAGCGTGGTTTCGCCCCGGCTTCTTTGAACGGAGATGCGAAGCAGAAAACCAGTTTCTCTCCGGTCTCTAGTTTGTCTGGGCAATACCGTTCTTTACACCGCCAAGTCCTGGCCATAACCCTTCAAAACCTATGTGCAACGCATGGAACCATCCGTCTTGGTGCAGGTGTGGCTTCGGCGGCGAGGGCTATCGCGGCAGTGGCAATCAGTCTGGCCACCCGAATCTCTTCGACCATGCGAGGACCCGACGATGGCGAACCGACGATTTTTGCATCCGCAGGCCCTGCCCGAAATGCGGCAAAAACACTGTTTATTTCATTTCCTATAATGGTGGCTCTGTCTGGGTGAACAACCTCGGCCCGCCTTGGGAAAAACACCCATGCTTCGTCGTAACCAACCAAACGAGTGACCCGTTTCAACTACTCCTTTTCGACCCACCGGCAGAAAACCCCATTCTGGCCATCATTGTGCAGGCAACACTCGATTCGTCCAACACTCGACTCCACATGGAAGTCAAATGTGAGACTGGAGAAATGGCCTCTCTTGAATGCGACGTTACAGGTCCAGTGGATTGCCTCGAAGGAAGCCTTATTTTTGTCTATCGAATGTGTCGGCAAGTGCGCCTCGCACAATTGGGCACACTTCGCGCCACGCGATTGCAGTTCGCGTCTGCCGAATCACCGTCCGAGGCCTGCCCAAGTACTACTGCCCTGCCTCCCCCGGAAGCTGGAGTGGAGCCTGAGCCTGGATCAACTCCGGCCAACAGACTTCCGAAGCGTTTGCTCAACAGCCTGAATTGGACCGACGACGAACTGACGGACCAGGATCAACAAATCATCGAAACAGTCAAAGCCGCCACGGCCCACATAGCGAACGACTCGCAAGCCAACAAGGAGGCGAAGCGGCTGGCTAGGGAGAAAATCGAAAACCTTCCACGCACGCTTCGCAACCTGTTGCTCCATCGCTTTGAGTGCGACAAGTGGCAGCAGGTGCTCAGAAAAGCACTCCCGCCTCCAGGTTAAATAAGAATCAGCTTTAATGTAAAAGAGCGTAGGTGACTATTGGCGCAATCACGAATACGACCGCTAGCAGAATCAAACTCCAACTCTTGGCCGATTTCCGTCACCTCATTTCAATAGCTTGGCGGCGTTTTTCTCTCTCCGCTTAGACTTCTTGCCTGTGCTTAACCCAAGCGTCGTACCGTCCCGGGTGCCGACGACAGACGTAGGCCATGAGTTGAGCGGTCTTGTTTTCGCTGAGCTGTACTTGATCTGGAAGTTTTTCGTGGGCGCGTTCCAGGCGGTCTTCATCTGATAACTCATCCTGAAATAGCGAGTCCCTTCTACGCGAAAAGGGACCAGCGTGTTTAATAATCCATCCGCCGAGTTGAACCGCCGAAATCAGTGGCAATAAGACTCTCACGACACCGGAATCTCCAAGCACCTCCAAAAATTCCTTTTCAAGTTTGGGCCTCTTTGAAATCGCGGACCTCAGCGCGCTCAACCCACGCTGAATGTACACTCCGACAGAGCCAACTGCGATCTGATGCTTTCTTGCGATCTCCTTGTGGGAAAGCTCGTCAAAATAGTAGTCGCGAAGGACGATGCGGTACTCTTTTTTGACTGCGAATGATAATTCAGTCAAAAGTTCGCCAACCTCCTTCACGGTAGCTGATCCAAGACATCCGAGTCCGAGAAAGCTGCCAATCGAGGACTGTCAGCATCTGTCAAGGCATCCAAGCTTTCGACTTTGTTGCCGCCACGTTTTTCAGCAAAAATTTTACGAAGTTGATCTATGGCTGCATATCTGGCAATTACCACCACCAAAGGTCTTAGCTCGTGCTCCGACTCCAATTCCCCGATTCTGTCAAATAGTCTGCGGATAGCTTCGGACGCCACGTCTTTACATTCATCCTGAAAGGTGTCACCCAGCCGCTGCCGAGCGGCATCAAACGCGCTCGGATGCAAGGCTTTGAAAGCCTCTTCCAAAGCGTCAGGTTCGTTGTCTCGGAGTGCGCGCATTAGCGGCGTCATCGTTCCCTTCTACGCGATCAGCTCACGCAAATCCAGCTAGAATGGTGCGCGAAAACTGCCGAGGCCGCGCCCTTCAATGAAGCGGCAGAGTTTGTGTGCAAGCGCATGTCCACCGCGGGCAGAGGGATTGCCGCGAAAGATTTGTCTGCGGCATTGCAGAAGTTGAGCCAGTCGGTCTATGCCTCGCTCACTACCATCTGAAAACGTTGTAAGAAAGGAGAATCCGTTTGCGATCTACTGGTGAAGGTCGCCCTCCGTCGCCATGAGACGTTGAGTGACGCCGGCGGACGACTTTCAAAAACGGCAAACAAGAAACAACATCATCAAAAACATGAACATTCTGACCAAACTCGGCCTCGCCGCCGTAATTCTGACTGCGGCAACTACTCGCCGAAATCGCTATGTGGCAATTCCCGTTCCCGTTCGTCTAGCTTCTGAGCCAACGCCATTGCTAAAATCAGCTGCTCAACAAACAATTTTCCCTTGCTGCGTCCCGTCGAGAGAGCAACTCTCCATCAATGGATTTGCCCTTGCATTTGCATCTGTGAACCGAGGTTCGCCTAATGTTAAACGATCAAGAATTTTCGGAGCCTGAGGAACCGCAGGACATGATGAGGGAGCCAATCCACCCCGACGCCTATTACTTGCTCGGCGTGTGCTACGCGCATGGGCGTGGCGTCGCACAGGACTGCGCGGAGGCACTCAACTTGTTTCGCAAGGCGGCGGCGCAAGGCTCCGGCAAGGCGGATTTCAGGCTCAGTTGGAGACCGTACTAT